>JALVYZ010000043.1 GCA_027037705.1 bacterium
AAATTAAATATATGAACTTCTACTGTTAATCTATCACTATCAAAAGTAGGATTAAAACCGATACTGCATGCTCCATCATATATTTTGCCCCTATATGCTACTTTTACTGCATAAACTCCTTCTTTTGGATAAACTTCTTGTTCAGATTTTATATTAGCAGTTGGAATTCCAATTTTATGACCTCTATGTTTTCCTTCAACAACTTTACCTTCAATTAAATAATATCTACCTAAAAATTTCAAAACTTCTTTTACCTTACCTTCTGCTATATATTCTCTACAAAGAGTTGAACTAACTGTTATCCCATCAACTATGAATGGCTCAAGTATATGCACATTGAAATTATAAATTTTTCCATATTCTCTAAGTAAATCCACATTTCCTTTTTTATTTTTTCCAAAAAAATAATTAAAACCTACATAAAGTTCTCTTACTCCAACATATTCTGTTAAAATTTTTATAAATTCTTCTGGTTCAAGATTAGCAAATTCTTTAGTAAATTTAATTAACAGAACATTGTCAATCCCAAATTTTTCAATAAGTTTTAACTTTTTTTTAGTTGGAGTGAGTAAAAAAATTTTATCTTCCCCAGATAAGACTTTAACTGGATGTGGGTCAAATGTCATTACAACTGTTTCACCATTTATTTTACGAGCTTTTTCTTTTATTATTTTAAAAATATGTTGATGTCCTTTATGAACTCCATCAAAATTTCCAATTGTAACGACAGGATTTTTAATCTTTCCTTTTATCTCTTTTATATCATAAAAAATTTTCATTTTTTTTTAGTGTTAGTGTGGGTGATAGTGTTAGTTTTTAATAATTTTGAATTTTAAATTATTATATTAATTAAATTTTCATTAATCATTTTTCATTAAATAAGGACTCCCGACTCCGCACTCCCGACCTATTTTACAATATGTATCTCGTCAAATCTTCATCTTCATAAATATCCTTTAGCTTTTCATATACATACTTGCCATTTATAATTATATGCTTTTCTTCCATATCTGGTGCTTCGAATGAAATATCTTCAAGAAGTTTTTCTAAAACAGTATGTAATCTCCTTGCTCCTATATTTTCTGTGGTTTCATTAACTTTAAAAGCAATTTCAGCTATTGCATTAATTCCATCTTTTGTAAATTCCAAATCTATACCTTCTGTTTTCAATAGCTCCTTGTATTGTTTAATTAATGCATTTTTAGGTTCAGTTAATATTCTTACAAAATCTTCTTTTGTTAATGAATCTAATTCAACTCTTATTGGGAATCTTCCCTGTAATTCTGGTATTAAATCTGAAGGTTTTGCAATGTGAAAAGCTCCAGCAGCAATAAATAATATATGATCTGTCTTTATCATGCCATATCTTGTATTCACAGTTGAACCTTCAATAATAGGCAAGAGATCTCTTTGAACCCCTTCTCTTGAAACATCAGGCCCTGAAGATGAACCTTTTGAGGCAATTTTATCAATTTCATCAATAAAAATTATTCCATGTTGTTCAACTCGTCTTTTAGCTTCTTCCTGAACTTTTTCCATATCAATTAACTTTTCAACTTCTTCTTCAATTAAAAATTTGAAAGCATCAGGAACTTTCATCTTTTTTTTCTTTTTTTTGCCTGGCATTAAATTCTGAAACATATCTCTAAAATTTAAGTCCATATCTTCAAGTCCAACTGCTGAAAAAACTTCAATTACAGGTCCTCCTCTATCTTTATGTTCTATTTCTACATATTTATCATCAAATTTTCCTTCTCTTAACATTTTTTTTATCTTTTCCCTTGTATTTGCTTTAAATTCTTTCTCTTCATCAGAAGGATGGGTAAATTTAGGTGGTGGAGGCAATAAAAGGTCAATAATTCTTTCTTCAGCTAATTCTTCTGCTCTTTTTCTAACATTTTTGGCAAATTCCTCTTTAACCATGTTAACAGCAATTTTTACTAAATCTCTAATCATACTTTCAACATCTCTTCCTACATAGCCAACTTCTGTAAATTTAGATGCTTCAACTTTTACAAAAGGGGAGTTTGCCAGTCTTGCCAGTCGTCTTGCAATTTCAGTTTTTCCAACCCCAGTTGGCCCAATCATCATAATATTTTTAGGCGAAATTTCTTCTCTTAATTCTTCATCTAACTGTTGTCTTCTCCACCTGTTTCTTAAAGCTATTGCAACAGCTTTTTTAGCTTTTTCTTGACCAATTATATATTTATCAAGTTCTTTAACAATCTCTCTTGGTGTAAGCTGCATAATTTTTCTCCTTTTTAAAGTTTTTCAATAACAATGTTTTGATTTGTGTAAATACAGATATCTCCTGCAATTTGTAATGATTTTTTCACTATATCTTCACAAGATAGGTTGGTGTTTTCATTTAAGGCTCTTGCAGCAGCTAATGCAAATGGACCTCCTGATCCGATAGCTGCAATGTTATCTTCTGGCTCTATAACATCTCCATTTCCTGAAATTATTAATAGATGCTTTTTGTCAGCAACAATCAATAATGCTTCGAGTCTTCTTAAATATTTATCAGTTCTCCAATCTTTGGCAAGTTCAACTGCTGCTCTTAATAAATTACCAGAATGTTTATTTAATTTTTCTTCAAATCTTTCAACTAATGTAAAAGCGTCTGCAGTTGCACCTGCAAAGCCAGCTAATACTTTATTTTCATAAATTTTTCTTATTTTTCTTGCATTACTTTTTAAAACAGTATTCCCAAGAGTTACTTGACCATCTCCACCCATTACTATTGTGTCATCTTTTTTTATTGCTAAAATTGTTGTACCATAAAAATTCATTATATAAACTCCTTTTGTTTTTTTTCTTCAATTAGTTTTTTATGTTCTTTAGCATGTTCATTATAAGCTTTCATTATATCTTTTCTCGTTATTATTCCAAGTAATTTTTTAGGGTCTTTTTTATCTACAACAGGAAGCATGTCAGATTCACTCATTCCGAATTTCTCCACAGCTTCCATTAAATTACTATCAGGATAAATTTTTTCAGTTTTTTCATCAACTAAATCTTTAGCAACAACAAGATTTTCAAGACCTTCTTCAAAAACAATATCTCTAATATTGTGAAAAGATATTATACCTATAAGCTCACCTTTGTTGTTAACAACTGGAAAAATGGTAAATTTAGTTTTTGGAATATATTCTAAAATATCCTTAAAAACCATGTTTTCAGGTATTGTTTCAGGATTTTTCACCATAATATCTTCAACCTTAATTTCTTCAAGAATACTCATAAGATATTCTCTCTTATGAATAGGAGAATCAAATCTTGAAAAAACCTGTTTTTCATAAATTGTATAATTCCTACACAAAATAAATGTTATAGCGCACACCCACATTGTTGGCACTAAAAGATTATAATTCCCTGTTAATTCTGAAACCATTAACAAAGTGGATATTGGCGTATGAGCAATGCCTGCAAAAAAACCTGCCATCCCAACAACAGTATAACTTGCAGGATTTTGTATTAAATTTGGAAACATTATTTTAAAGACTTCTCCAGAAAAAGTTCCAACTGTAGCACCAATAAACATTGCTGGTCCAAAAATACCACCACTTCCACCACTTCCAATACTAAATGAAGTTGCCAAAATTTTAAAAACAATTAATAAAAATAAAAACCATAATGTATAATCAGTATTAAAAAACATATTCTGGATTTGACCATAATCTGTACTTATAACTTGAGGTATTACAAATGCAAGAATTCCAGTTAATAAGCCACCAATTGCTGGTTTAAAATGATCTGGGATAGGAATGCCTTTAAAAATATCTCTCACTCCATAAAAAGCTTTTACATAAAAAATTCCAAATATAGAACATATCAAACCAAGCAATGTATAAGGGACTAATTCCAATGGGTGAACAAATTTCATTGGTTGAGTAATAAACATTGGAGAAAATCCAAAAAAGATACAGAATACAGAATAAGCTATAATAGCACTTATTATTCCTGGAACAAGTGCTTCATATTCCATATCAGAGCTTCTATATAAAACTTCAACTCCAAAAATTGCTCCAGCAAGAGGTGATTTAAAAATTGCACCTATACCTGCTCCCATTCCACAGCAAGCTGCAATTCTTATCTCATAGTCTGATAATTTTAAATATCTTGCTAAAATTGCTGAAATTGAAGCTCCAATTTGGGCTATTGGACCTTCTCTACCACCTGAACCACCAGTCCCAATGGTAATTGCACTTGCGATAGTTTTTATAAAAGGAATTCTTAATTTAAATCTCGAATTTTTTTTATGAATTGTTTCAATCACTGAATCAGTTCCATGTCCTTCCGCTTCAGGTGCAAATGTATATACAATCCATCCACTAATCAATCCACCTATTACAGGAACAATTAAAAATTTCCATCTTGCAAATTCAACGTGATGCTTTAATTCAAACAATTCTTTTTCTCCAAAGACTTTTGGGAAATGATAACCACAAAATTCAACAAGAGCATAATGAGTTACAAATTTAATCATTACATAAAAAATAACAGCTCCCAATCCTGCTATTATTCCAACAATAGTGGAAAAAATTATTATTCTTGCAACCTGAGTTAAATTTAAATTTTCTAAAAACTTAAAGTATAGAGTTTTCATTTTATATAATCCCCTGTTCTTTAAAGCTGAAGTAATTGTCAGATGCAACAATTATATGGTCATGTAAAGTAATTCCAATATTTTCAAGCAAAAGTTTTAATTTTTTTGTAATATTGATATCACTTTGAGATGGATTTATATTGCCTGATGGATGATTGTGTAATAAAATAATTGCAGTTGAATTATTTTCAAGAGCTATTTTTACTATTTTTCTTGGATAAATATAAATTTCATTTTCTGTCCCAATCTCAACTGTTACATCTTCAATAATTTCATTTTTAGAATTTAAACAAATCACTTTTAATTCCTCTTTTAATCTGTTCCCAATAGAAATCTTTGCATATTTAATAACTTTTTCAAGATTGTCAAGAACTTTTCTTTCAAAAATTTTTTGTTTTTCAATTAAAGAATGAAGTTCTTTTATAAGTTTAAATAAAGTTAAAGAATTTTTCCCGAAACCTTTTACATTTAAAATTTTTTTGCTATCAAGATTTTTAAAAATTCCTTTAATGTTTTTAAACTCTTTTAACAATTCTTTTGCTATAGGTTTTGTATCTTTTACTGGAATTGAAAAAAAGAGGAGAAGTTCTATAACTTCATATTCGTTTAAAGCTTCAATCCCGTTTTCTATAAATTTTTTTTTTAATCTCTCTCTATGTCCATAGTAATGTGGCTTCATAGTATTGGTTCAAGTCCTGCTTCCTTAAAACCTTTAATTCTTAAGATACAACTGTCACACTTCCCACATGGATTCCCATTTTTATCAGGATTATAACAGCTATGCGTTAAATTAAAATCAAGGCCAAGTTCTTTACCTTTTAAAATTATATCTTTTTTTGTCATCTTTATTAAAGGGGTATGAATTTTAAATTTGTTACCTTCAACTCCTGCTTTTGTGCCAACATTTATTGTATTTTCAAAACTTTTAATAAATTCAGGTCTACAATCTGGATATCCTGAGTAATCAATAAAGTTTACACCAATAAAGATATCAGAGATATCATTAACTTCTGCTATTGCAGTTGCATAACTTAAAAATATCAAATTTCTTGCTGGAACATATGTTACTGGAATTTCATTTCTCTCAACTTTACCTTCAGGTACTTCAATATTTACATCAGTAAGAGCACTACCACCTATTTCAGTTAATGGTAATTTTAAAATTATATGTTTTTCAGCTGAATATTTTTGGGCTAATTTTTTTGCATTTTCTATTTCAACTTTGTGTCTTTGTCCATAATCAAAAGTTAATGCTATAATTGAAAAATTGTATTCCTTTTTAGCAATTAAAAGTGTAACAGCTGAATCTAACCCACCACTGAGTAAAACTATTGCTCTCATTTTATTTCCTTTTTAAAATGATAAATTCCTATAAATCTATGACATTATTTTGTCAAATAATATTGATGTTTAAGTGAATCTTTGATAAAAATTCAATATGAGAATTTTGTTACTATTTTTGATTTTTATCTATTCTTGCTCTTCACATAATATACAAATTCCAGATATAAAATCAAGTAATAATTTTGAATGGTGGAAAATTTTTAATGATGAAAAATTAAATTCAATTATAAATACTGCTATTAAAAATAATTTTGATATAAAGATTCAAGAAAAAAATATTGAAATAGCAAGAGCAAATTACTATATTGAAAGGTCATCTTTATTACCTTTTTTCAGCTTATCAGGTTCAGCTGTAAGATATAAGAGATATTTAAGAGGGCTTCCTAAATTTATTCCTTCAAAAATTAAAGAAAGTGAATATAACTTATCAATTGATTTAAATTATGAGATTGATTTTTGGAAGAAAAATTATTTAAAAACAAAAAGTAAAAAAGATATTGAGAATATAGAGAAATTTAAAAAGCAGATTATTGAAAAAAGTTTAATTTCAGATGTATGCTCAATCTATTTTGAAATAAAAAAGAATTACGAAATTAAAAGACTATTAAATAGTATTTTAACTACTTATAAAAATGATTTTGATGTTTTAAAGAAAAAATTTTTAAAAAATGAAATATCTATTGAAAATTTGAATAAAATAAAAATTCAGATTGAAAATATAAAAGAAAAAGTAATTTTAATTAACAATTCCAATGAAATATTAATTTCATCTTTAAATTACTTACTTGGTAAAAAACCTGAAAATGTATTAAAGATTAGTCCTGAATTTAAATTTTTAAAATTAAATATCCCAGAAAAAGTAAATTCAAAAATGTTACTTAATAGACCAGATATCCAAGTTTCTTTAAACTCTATTATTTTAAATAAAAAACTCGTTAAAATAGCAAAAACAAATTTTTTCCCAGATTTTTATTTAACCACTTCATATGGGTATAATAGTGGTAAATTATCAGATTTAATTAAAAATTATAACTCTCTTTACAATTTAACTTTTAATTTTTTGCAATCAATTTTTGATTTTGGTAAAAGAAAAAATCTTGTAAAAATATCAGAGAAACAGCTTGAAATTGCAAATATTAATTTTTCTAACACAATGTATAAAGCTTTGAAAGAAGTTCATCAGTCTATATCTTCATATAAAAATCTTATGGATAGGAGAAAACAAATTTTAAAAGAGATAAAAAACTTAAACAATATTCTAAACTCATTAACAGAAAAGTTTGAAAATGGATTTGTTCCAATAGAGAAATTATACGATTTAAAAATTAATATTTTGCAAAAAAAGATAGAGTTAATTAATACAGAGAAAGATATTTATGATTCAATTATCAAAACTTATAAAGCACTTGGATATTAAAAAATGAAAAAGATAATTTCTTTTTTACTGATTATAATAATTTTAGGAATAGGAATTTTAATTTCAAAATATTTTTTAACTCATAAAATTAAACCAATTAAACAAAAATATGAAAATAAAGGTCCAATAGTAAACGGTATTAAAGTTATTAAAAAAGATATAAGAGTTAATTTAATAGAGACAGGCACAGTCAGACCTTTTAGACAAGTTTCATTAATTCCCCAAGTTTCTGGAAAAGTAGTATATATTTCTCCTAACTTTTATATAGGGAAAATAGTTAAAAAGGGGGAGAGCTTAATTAAGCTTGAAAGAATAGATTATGAGGTGGCTTATTTCAGAGCATTAGAACAATTAAAAAAAGCAGAATTAAATTATGAAAAGATTTTAGAAGAGGCAAAAATTTCAAGACATGAATTAAAATCAGCTAAGGAAGAATTTAAAATAAAAAAACCATCTAAATTAAAATTATTCATTCCACAAATGGAAAGCGCAAAAGCTACTTTAGAATTTGCAAAAAAGAATTTTGAACTTGCAAAAGTTAATTTAAAAAGGACAAAATTAAGGTCTCCGTTTTATGGAATTGTTTCAAAAAAATATTGTGAAATTGGTGAATTTGTACCAATTGGAAAAATAGTTGGAGTTATAATTGATATTTCAAAAGTTTATGTTATAACTCCAATCCCAGATTATGAAATTCCTTTTTTAGATTTCAAAAGTAACAAAGTCAAAATAAATTTAAATCTAAAAGGGCTAAATTATATTTTTTATGGTAAACTTTTAAGGACTTCAAAAATAATAGATAAAAGGACAAGAACTATTGATTTGATAATTGAGGTTAATAATCCTTATAAAATTATTAAAGATAATGTTAGATTATTTATAGGAGCTTTTGTTGAAGTTGAAATAAAAGGGAAATTACTTAAAGATGTTGCAAAAATACCATCTTTTGCAATTCACAATGGAAATGAAATCTGGATTTATAAAAATGGTAAGCTTTTCATAAAAAAAACAAAAATAATAAAAAGAGTTAAAGATTATGTTTATGTAAGAGAAGGGATAAATAATGGAGATATTTTAATAACAACTCACCTTCCATATGTATCCAATGGAATGAATGTAAGGTTAATGAATAATGCAATGGCTAATTAAAAATCATGTTTTTGCTAATCTCTTAATGGCATTTCTAATCATTGTTGGTTTAATTCAGATTTTTTCTATTAAAAAAGAAGTAATGCCAGAATTTGAGCTTGATATGATTACCATAACAGTACCATATAGAGGTGCAACTCCAGAAGATATAGAGGAAAGCATATGTATTAAAATTGAAGAGAAAATTGCAGGAATAGAAGGAATTAAAAAGATTTCTTCTTCAGCTGTGCAGGGGTATGGCACAGTGTTTGTTGAGCTTGAAGCTAATGCAGATAAATATGAAGTTTATAATGATATAAAAAATGCTGTTGATGAAATTGATACTTTTCCAGAAAGAGCAGACAAACCTATAATAAAATTTTTAGAAAATAAAAAACAAGTTTTAAATGTAGTAGTCTATGGAGACACTGATGAGATAAGTTTAAAAAGAATTGCTGAAAAGTTAAAAGATGAAATATCAACATTAAAAAATGTTACTTTAGTTGATTTAGCAGGTACAAAACCTTACGAAATTTCAATTTATGTTGATGAAAATACATTAAGAAAATATCATCTCAGTTTAAGTAGAATTTCAGATATAATAAGAGCTAATTGTTTTGATTTGCCTGGAGGCGTTATAAAAACTGAAAATAATGAAATTTTAGTTAGAACTGTTGGAAAAAAATATACTAAATATGACTTTGAGAAAATTCCAATAATTAAAAATATTAATGGCGTTTACATCACTCTTGGAGAAATTGCAAAAATTAAAGATGCATTTGAAGATATTGATATTTTATCAGAATTTAACGGTAAAAAAGCTGTATTTATAAGAGTTTTTAGAAGTGGAGACCAATCTGTCCTTGAAATTTCAAAAGAGGTCAAAGATTTTATTAGAAAAGTAGAACCAACTATTCCTAAAGGCATAAAATTAAAAATCTGGCAAGATGATACAAAATTTTTAAAAGATAGGATATCTCTACTTTTAAAAAATGCAAAATATGGGTTAATACTTGTACTTGCGAGTCTTGCTTTATTTTTAGATTTAAGATTGGCATTTTGGGTAGCTTCTGGAATGGTAGTTGCATTTTTAGGAGCTTTCGTATTTTTACCTAATTTAGATGTTTCTATTAATATGGTTTCTTTGTTTGCTTTTATTCTTTGTCTTGGGATTGTTGTTGATGATGCAATAGTAATTGGAGAAAAAGTTTTTCAATATATTGAAGAGGGTGAAGATGCAGAAAAATCTTCAATAAAAGGAACTCTTGATATGTGTAAACCTGTATTTTTTTCTGTTGCAACTACACTTGCAGCTTTTTACCCTTTATTTATAATACCAGGTGTAATTGGAAAATTTATAGTAACTATTCCAAAAGTAGTTTTTGCTGTTTTAACAATTTCTTATATTGAATCTGTAATTATTTTACCTGTCCATCTTTCAACTATAAAATATAAAAAGTCATTTTATACATATTTGTCTGACAAAAGTTCAAAATTTATGAAGCAATTTATAGAAAAAGTATATTTGCCATTACTTTCTCATGTCTTGAAATTTAGATTTGTTTACCTTGCTTTATCTGTGACAATTTTTTTAATTACTTTAAGTTACTATCTTTCTGGAAGATTAAGATTTACATTTTTCCCAAAAGTTGAATCTGATGTGGTTGTAGCATCATTAACAATGAACGAAGGAACTCCTTTTAAAATTACAAAAAAATATGGAGAATTAATAGAGAAAAAAGGTTTTGAATTAAAAAAGAAAATCTCTGCAATTAAAAATATAAATTTAATAGTTGGTGCTCAGCCATTTACGAAAGTTATTCAACACGGAGGAGTTCAAATTGGTTCTCCTACATCTGGTGCAAATTTAGCTGAAGTTGTATTGGATTTAGAAAGTTCTGAAAAAAGAAATATCTCTGCTAAAGAGATTGCTAATAAATGGAGAAATTTGGTTGGGGAGATTCCAGGCGCTAAATCCTTAATATTTTCATCTGCACTGTTTAGTGCAGGAAATGCAATAGAAGTAAATTTAGTTAGTGATGATCCAATAAGTTTAAAAAAAGCCTGTAAGGAATTAAAAGATTATCTAAAAACTTATCCTGGGGTGTATGATATTAGAGATACATTTTATGAAGGAAAAAATGAAATAAAAATAAAATTAACACCACAAGGGTATATGCTTGGATTTAATTTAACTGATGTTGCAAGGGAGGTAAGGGCAGCATTTTATGGAGATGAATCAGTTAGAATCCAAAGAAAAAAAGATGATGTAAGAGTTCTTGTAAAATTCCCAGATGAATTAAGAAATGCTCTCTACACATTTGAAAATATGAGATTCTTTACAAAAGATGGTAAAGAAGTGCCATTTTTTGCAATAGCAAATTATGAAATAAAAAAAGCAACTTCAATTATAACAAGAGAGGATAGAAAAAGAGTAGTGAAAGTCATAGCTGATGTTAATGAGAATGTAATTTCTTCAGATAAAGTTTTATTTGACCTTGAGGAAAATATTTTACCTAAATTAAAAAATAAATATTTAGGACTTAATTACTCATTGGTTGGAGAGCACAAGGAAGAAGTTGATACATTAAAATCTTTGAAAATAGGGACATTTATAGCTTTATTTATTATTTATGCATTAATGGCAATCCCTTTTAGATCATATACACAGCCATTAATTATAATGATAGTTATCCCTTTTGGATTAGTTGGGGCTTTACTTGGGCATATTCTTCTCGGTTATTCTTTATCATTGTTAAGTTTGCTTGGAATAGTTGCTTTGTCAGGAGTAGTTGTAAATGATTCTTTGATTATGGTTTATTCAATAAATGAGTCAAAAGAAACAGAGCTACATAAAAAAATTATTGAAGTTGCAAGGACGAGATTTAGACCTGTAATTTTAACAACTATAACTACATTTTTAGGATTATTACCTTTAATCATGGAAAAAAGCCTGCAGGCAAAATTTTTAATCCCAATGGCTATTTCGCTTGGTTTTGGGATTATGTTTGCAACATTTATTACCCTTTTCATAATTCCAATTGTTTACTATATTTTAGAGGATATTAAAAAAATTTTCTAATAGTTTTTTGAGTTAATAAACTTTTATTTGCAGGGTAATATTATTTTAACTGTGGTACCTTTATCTTTTATTGATTCTATTTTTAGTTCGCCACCGATCTGTTTGATAATACTATAACTTATTGGTAGTCCAAGACCAGTACCATTAACTTTAGTTGAAAAGAATGGTTTAAATATATTTTTCATATCTTCTTCATCAATGCCAATGCCTGAATCCTCAATTATAATTTCTATTTTATTTTCATTTTTTAAATATTTTGTTTTAACATTTATATATCCTTTTCCTTTTGCTTTTACTGCTTCTATTGCATTTAATAAAATATTTAAAATAACTTCTCTAATTTGAGTTTCAAAAGAGTTTATCTCTGGGATATCATCCAATTTTAAATTTATTTCAATTCCTAATATTTCGTTTTCCTTTTGTAATGGTTCACATATATCTTTAAGAATTTTATTAATATTAATTTTATCCATTTTTACATCTTTCTTTTTTGATATAGATAGAAGTTTTTCTATAATTCTTTGAACCCTTATAACTTGTTGTTTAATTAGATCCATTTCTTTTGTATTTTTTAGACCTTTTTCCGCTAAATACATTTCTAAAACTTCAAGGTTACCTCTTATTATTGCAATTGGATTATTTATTTCATGAGCAACACCTGAAGCTAATGCTCCAATTGCTGCAAGTTTTGATGAGTGAACAAGTTCAGCCTGTAAGTCTCTATATTTATTTAAATATTCTTGAAGTTGTTTATTAGCTTCTGTTAACTCATTTTTTGCTTTTTCAAGTTCTTCTGTCCTTTTTTTTACCTTATCTTCAAGATCTAAATATAATTTATTTAAAGCCTGTTCTTTCTCTTTTAGATTTTTTATCATGTTATTAAATTCTTGTTCAACCCTACCTATTTCATCATTTGATGTAATTTCAACAAACTCTTCATAATTCCCTTTAGCCACTTTTTTAATTTTTGCCTCTAAACTTTGAATCGGTTCTATTATTTTTTTTGAGAAAATAAGTGATAAGATAAAAACAATTGAAGATATGATAATTAGAATTGTTATAAATATCATGGCTATGTTGTATTTAATTTTTATAAAAGGTTTTTCTAATATTCCAACATATAATGAGCCAATAATATTGTTTTCTGGATCAAATATTGGTTCGTATGCAGTAATATACCAGGAATTTACAACAAATGCCCTATCAATCCATTTTTGACCATTAAGAATAACTTTTTCAAAAACCTCTTTTGAAAGTCTTGTCCCAACAGCTCTTTTACCATTTCTCATTTTAACATTTGTTGATATTCTTAAATCACCCATAAATATTGTAGCAGTACCTATATCTTTATTCCCAAATACTACTCTCTTTATTTTATCAACAATATAAAAATTTTTGTTTAATAATATCCCACCATAAATAACTCCAATTAATCTGTATCTGGAATCATAAATTGGAGCACTCGCTTTTATGACCATTCCTGAAGTTTCGATTTTCTTTTTTGAAGGAATAGCTTTTGGAGTTTCAATTATCTTAGTATACGCAATTTCAGCTAAATCTTTACCTTCTTTTTTTAACTCTTTTTCATCTAAAATTTGTGTGCCGGCAATTATTTCTCCAATTAAACTTTTTTTAACAAAAATATCATTCCCTTCATAATCATATCTTTGTTCAGGATTTCTCGCTCTTAAAATAACATATCCTCTATTATCAGTTACTGTTAGAAAATCGAGATGTTCATCAACCCTTATTCTTTGAATTTCAGCAAGTAGTTTTTGTAGATTGTCTGTAACTATTGAATTAGAAATAATTGATAATCTTGAAGAGAATCTTATTACATTTTTTATTTTTTCAATTTCATTGCTGTATATTTCATGGGCAGAGTTTAAGTCATATTGAACTTTATTTTGAGCAAGCTTCATTACATAATAATCAATTAAGTATATTGTTAATTCTGATACAAAAATAATAATCAAAATGATAGGAATAAGTTGAAAAAATATAATTTTTCTTTTTAAGGAATTTTTAAACATTTAGATTTTCATATCTTTTAATTTTCTATCAAGAGTCTTTCTTGAAATTTTTAATAACTCTGCTGTTTTATATTTATTTTTTCCAGTAAATAAATAAATTCTTTTAATATAGTTTTTCACAACATCATCAAGAGGAAGTATGGAATTATTTTCTTCGTCAGAGTTTAATTGCAGGTCTTGAGGAAAATGTTTTTCATTTAAATATTCTTCATTTGAAAGAATAACTGCTCTTTCAATTAGATTTTCAAGTTCTCTAACATTTCCAGGCCAGGAGTATTTTTTTAAAATTTTTAAGGTATTTTTTTCAATTCCTTTTTTATTTTTTTTAAATTTTTTGCTAAATTTCTCTAAATAATAGTTAATTAATGGTTCAATATCTTCTTTTCTTTTTCTTAATGGAGGTAAATTTATATTTATTACATTAATTCTATAAAATAAATCTTCTCTAAATTTCCCCTTTTTCACCTCATTTTCAAGATTTTTATTAGTTGCAACTATAAATCTCAAATCAACATTCTCTATTTTATTGCTTCCCAGTGGAATAAATTCATTGTATTGAATTAATCTAAGAAATTTAGCCTGAATATTTAATGGGATTTCAGCAACTTCATCTAAAAAAAGGGTTCCTCCATCTATCTCTTTTAAAATTCCTTTATTTGAATTTACAGCTCCAGTAAAAGCTCCTTTAACATGACCAAAAAGTTGACTTTCTAATAAATTATCATTTAATGAGGCACAATTTATGGGAAAAAAAATTTTATCTTTTCTGTTACTATAATTATGAATTAATCTTGCAATTAATTCCTTCCCTGTACCAGATTCTCCTGTAATCAATACAGTTGTATCAGTTGAAGCTACATTTTTTGCCATATTTATTATATTTTCAATTATTTTTGATTTAAAAATTATTTGGGAAGGACAAAAATTATATTTTATAATTTTTTTTAGTTGTTTGTTTTCTTTCTGTAATTTATATTTTTCGCATGCATTTTTTACTACTTCCAAAATTTTTTCTTTTGGAAAAGGTTTTGTTACATAATCATAGGCTCCTATCTTCATAAATTCAACTGCAGAATCTACATCTCCATATGCTGTAATAATGACTACAGGGATTTTTATATTTTTACCATTCAAAATTTTTAAAATTTCATCTCCTTCAATGTCTGGCAATTTTACATCTAAAATAATTGTATCAACTTCATTATCTTCTAAAAATGATAATGCAGATCTGCCGTTTTGAAAAGTGTAAACTTTATACCCTTTTATTTCAAAAATTTTTTTTAAAAAGTGAAGCATCCCTTCTTCGTCATCAATAATTGCAAGTGTAAACATGAATCTTCCATAAAATTCTATAATTAAAAAGTCAAGGACAATTTTACGCATTTTTGTTGGTCAATTTTACGCAATTTGTTTTTAATAAAAAGATGTTATTTTTATAAATACTTGAAATTAATATATTGTTTATTTATGTGCGTTATGGCATGATATTTGATATAATACAATATTAAGAATTTAATCTCTATTCTACTATAAAATTTGTTTGGAGGTGAACATGGGGGTAAAATTAACTCGTAGAAATTTTTTAAAAGTAGCAGGGGGTGGACTTGCATTTTTAAGTGGTGGAAAATTTATTAAACCAGATTTACTCAAAGCGCAAGTCCCAGTAAAATATGTAAAATGTAAAGAAACTACAACAATTTGTCCTTATTGTGCAGTTGGTTGTGGTATAATTGTTCACACAAGAGATGGTAAATTTATAGGAAGTGAAGGGGATCCAGATCATCCTATTAATAGTGGAAGATTATGCTCCAAAGGGAAGTCCTTAACTCAATTAAGCTATGATTTTAATAAAAATAGGCTTACAAAACCTCTTTACAGAGCTCCTTATTCCACAGAATGGAAGGAAGTAAGCTGGGATTGGGCATTAAATCAGATTGCGAAAAAGATTAAAGATTACAGAGACAAATATTTTATTAAAAAAAATGCAAAGGGTCAAATTGTTAATAGAGTTGAGGCTATCGCTTCAGTTGGAAGTGCTGCAATTGATAATGAGGAATGTTTTATTTTACAAAAATGGCTACGATCTTTAGGTCTTGTATATATTGAACATCAAGCCCGTATCTGACATAGCGCTACTGTAGCGGCTCTGGCAGAGTCGTTTGGAAGAGGTGCTATGACAAATCATTGGATTGATATTAGAAATTCAGATGTTGTCTTAGTAATGGGAAGTAATGCAGCTGAAAACCACCCTATATCTTTTAGATGGGTGGAAGAGGCAATGAGTAAAGGTGCAAAATTAATTAGTGTGGA
>JALVYZ010000044.1 GCA_027037705.1 bacterium
GGGACAGGAAATCCTCTTCGGGAATTTCTTTATGTTGATGATATGGCAGATGCTTGTATTTATATTATGGAAAAGGTTAATTTTCAAGATCTTGTTACTCAGATGTCTAAAATGCCAAATTCAAAAATAAATGAAATCCGTAATACCCATATTAATATCGGGACAGGTAAAGATATTTCAATAAAAGATCTTGCATATTTAATAAAGAATATTATAGGATTTAAAGGGGAGTTTTATTTTAATACCAGTAAGCCTGATGGGACATTGAGGAAATTACTTGATGTAACAAAATTACATAATTTAGGTTGGAGACATAAAATTGATTTGGAAGAAGGTATAAAAAAAGTTTATAAATGGTATATTAAATAAAGATTTTAGTAAATATAGTATTTGTTTTTAAAAATTTTCTTATGCCATGAAGCTTTTTGTTAGTAATTGGGAAAAGAAAATTTAAAACAGACAAATATAATCTTTTAAGGTATGCTCAAGGTTTATCTTTTTTCATGCAAAAGTAATAAACAAATATATTGAATGATGTATTTATAAAAGATTAATATTCAGTGTTGAATGCTATTTTATTATAAAACAAAAGTCTTTTTCTCTGAATAAAAAAAGTACTAAGTTTAATAAGGGAATCATTTTGAATATTCTATTTCTTGAATATAACTATTTTCATGATGAGGTGATTATACCGCAAATTGATTTAATATACAGGTTTTTTTTAAAAAAAGATAATATAAATAATATCTATTTAATTATAAATGAAAATGTTAAAAGAAGAGAAACATTTGATTTATCAATGTATGAAGGATTGGTTAATAATATTTATGTTAATTTTATAAAAAAAAGATATGGGAGAATAATTAAATATATAAATATTTTATATGTAATAGACACGTTATTTTTTGTTTATAAAAATAAAATTGATGTAATTGTTTTTAATACAATTGATTCTTATAATGAGGATATAGAATTATTATTAAAGTTTTTACCAAAAAAAATAAAAAAAATAGGAGTATTACATAATGGAGATAAGATTGATTTATATTTTGATAAATACGATAGAATAATTGTTCTTAGTGAATTAGTTGCAAATTCCCTAAACAAAAAAAAAGTAGAATATTTATATACATTGCTTTATAAATACAAAAATACAATCTCTATAAGAAATAAAAAAGGATTGACCGTATGTATTCCAGGTAATATTGAAATGAGCCGAAGAGATTATAAATATATTATAGAATTTGTGTCAAAGTATAAAGAATTCTGTCGTTCAAATCAAATAGTATTCAAATTATTAGGAAATATTAATTCCCAAGATGGTTTGAAAATTAAAAAAATGATAGAAAAAAAGGGTATAACATCATTTTTTCATCTATTTGAGCAATTTATTGGTTACAATCAATTTATGGGAAATATAGTTAATTCAGATATTATTATGCCTCTAATTCATGAGAATATAAAAAATTTTTCTGCTTATCAAAAGACCAAAATTTCTGATGCTTTTAATATGGCATATTCGTGTAATAAACCATTATTAATGCATAAGATTTTTGAAAGTAAAAAAGAATTTAAAGATTTTTGTTTTTTTTATAAAGATGATTTATCATTAAAAAAAATCTTAAAAGTTCTTGCTACAAATAAAGAATTAATTAAAGAGAAAAGCATTCTTATAAAAAATGCAAAAAAGTTTTCCTATGAAAGTCAAGCTGAAAAATACCTAAAAATATTAACATTAAGTAAATAAAAGTGAGGCAATTATGAAAAAGGCATTAATAACTGGTGTAACAGGACAGGATGGATTATATTTGGCGAAATTTCTTTTAGAAAAGAAATACCAAGTGATAGGTACTGTACGAAGTTATCGTTGCTTAAACAAAGATAATTTTGCTTATTTAGGGATTGAAGATAAAGTAATTATTGAAAACTTGGATCTCCTTGATATGTCTAATGTTATCAAGATCATACAGAAGTATAAACCAGATGAAATTTATAATTTAGCTGCCCAGAGTTCAGTAGGACTATCTTATTCTCAGCCTATTGGAACTATTTCATTCAATACGCTTTCTGTTTGTAATTTATTAGAAAGTATTAGGCTCATTGACCCAACAATACGACTTTATCAAGCATCAAGCAGTGAAATGTATGGACGGACAAGTGAACTACCAATTAAGATTGGAACTCCAATGCATCCGATAAGTCCATATGGTATTTCTAAGATGGCAGCTTATTTCATGATTACAACTTATAGAGAATCATATGGAATGTATGCAGTTAATGGGGTCATGTTTAATCATGAATCATTTTTAAGAAGTGAAAACTTTTTTATTAAAAAAGTAATAAAAGATGCAATTGCTATAAAAAACAAAAAATTGCCATATTTGAAAATTGGAAATCTAAACGTTAAAAGAGATTTTGGCTATACACCTAAATATATAGAAGCAATGTGGCGTATGTTGCAGCTTGAAACTCCAGATGATTTTATAATCTGTTCAGGGAAACCAATATTGCTTAAAGATATCGTTGAATATATATTTGACAAATTGCAAATAGATAAAAAATTAATTGTAGAAGATAAAAGTCTCTTCAGACCTAACGAAATTGAGGAGATTTATGGGGATAGTTCCAAAGCAAGAGATAAGTTAGGCTGGGAGTATAATCTTTCTTTTTTTGATGTGTTAGATTTGTTAATAGAAGAAGAGATCCGTGCAATAGAGAAAAAAGAGGAGTTTAATAGATGACATTAGCTCCTGTAGTTTTATTTGTTTATAACCGTCCCTGGCATACAAAGCAAACGGTTAAAGCATTACAAAAAAATGTATATGCAAGAGAAAGTGAACTATTTATTTACAGTGATGGCCCAAACAATGAAGAGGCAGAAGAAAAAGTCAGGGAAGTTAGAGAATATATAAAAACTATAAATGGATTTAAAAAAATTATAATATTTGAAAGAGAAAAAAATTGGGGACTAGCGGAAAATATTGTAGATGGAGTAACAGAAATTATAAATAAATATGGTAAAATTATTGTACTTGAAGATGATTTAGTAACGAGCCCTTATTTTTTAAAGTTCATGAACGAGGCTTTGGAATTTTATAAAAATGAAAAAAAAGTCTGGCATATTAGTGGATGGAATTATTCAATAGAAATAGATGGATTAGATGATGTATTTTTATGGAGGGTTATGAATTGTTGGGGCTGGGCTACCTGGGCCGATAGATGGAAATATTATGAAAGAAATATTGATAAAATAATAGAAAGTTTTTCAGAACAAGATATTTATAGATTTAACTTGGACGGTACACATAATTTTTGGGAGCAGGTTATTGGTAATAAAAAGGGAGAAATAAATACATGGGCTATTTTTTGGTATGCAACTATTTTTAAAAATAATGGACTTTGTTTAAATCCTTCTAAGAGTTTTGTACAAAATATTGGTCACGATGGTAGTGGAGTTAATTGCGGACAGAGTGATGTGTATAAAATAAATATTTGTACGAATGATAAAATACAATTTTTAAAAAAAATAGAGGAAAACAAATTAGCTGTAGAAAGAATTAAAAAAAATTATAAATCTTTGAAGAAACCATTTTTTATAAGAGCATTTAATAAATTTCGTAAGAATATATTTTAATTTCTTGAAACTTAATAACATGATTTTAATAATCAATGTAACATCTATGATTGCATATAATTTTTTGTTTGGAACCTAAATTGTTGATACATAAAATGAGTAGACTAAAAAAAATTATAAGTAAAATAAGTAATGTAATATGTCAACAAATAGATTATTGCGAAGGTAATATATATGAATATGCAATTATTAGACAAAGATTTAACAAAATTTGAATGGCAAGAGATAGAAAATTTATTAAAAAGACAAAATAAAAATATCACTGATGATTTGGAACAAATGTGGTACTTAATAGATTTGGTTTGGGATGATCTTGGCTGCAACAATAAAAAATTAGATTGGAGAAAAATAAAGGCTTTTTATTCTCATCCAGTTTGGCTTTTAAATGGCTTATTTATAGAGCAGCACGAAATCTCAATGGCACATCGTCATGCTATTAGTAATTGGATTTTTGAAAATAAGTTTAGAAAAGTGATTGATTATGGGGGTGGGTTTGGAACATTAGCAAGATTGATAGCTAAAAAAGATATTAGGATTGATGTTTATATATATGAGCCATACCCAAGTAAATTTGCAATAAAAAAAATAAAGGAGTATCCAAACATAACTTTTATAAATGAATTAAGTTCTGATTACGATTGCTTGATATGCATTGATGTTTTAGAGCATGTCCCTTATCCACTTGAAGTTTTTAAACAAATGATAGAAAGTGTAAAAATTGATGGTTATTTAGTAATCTCTAATTGCTTTTATCCAGTTATTAAATGTCATTTACCATGTACTTTTCATTTAAGATATACTTTTAATACCTTTGCCAAAATGATGGGATTAGAGGTTATTGGGCTTTTAGAAGGAAGTCCTGCAACAATTTTTAAAAAGATTACAGATAAACAAATAGATATGTTAAAAGTAAAGAGATTTGAGAAACTTTCAAGAATTTTTTTTCCAATAATTGAAACTTTAAAACCTATATTAAGACCTATTAAAAGATTAATATCGAAATGAAGATTTTAATAGTTAATACTTCAGATATATTGGGTGGAGCTGCAAGAGCAGCATATAGATTGCATAAGGCTCTTCTTAATGAAAGTGTTGATAGCTTGATGTTGGTTCAAAGGAAGTTTAGCAATGATTATACAGTTTTAGAGCTTGCAAAAAATAAAATACAAAAAATATTGAATATTTTAAGACCTACTATTGACCAACTTCCTTTAAAAGTTTATAAAGATAGAACAAAAAATTTATTTAGTCCATCATGGTTTTGGAATAGCACTGTTATAAAAAAAATAAACGAGATAAATCCAGATATAGTTCATCTTCACTGGATATGTGGTGGAATGATAAAAATAGAAAATATTGCTAAAATAAAAGCACCGATAGTTTGGTCTCTTCATGATATGTGGCCATTTACTGGTGGATGTCACTATGACGAAGAGTGCAAAGGATATGAAAAGCACTGTGGTAATTGCAAAGTTCTTG
>JALVYZ010000045.1 GCA_027037705.1 bacterium
GTGAATGTTGCTATTGTGATGTCTGCGCTGTCTCTCTCGCATATGTAGCACTTCATTGTTCTGTGTCTAGTCTTGTTGTTTATATGCTCTACTTTGTTATACTTCTAGTGATATGTCTGTTAATATTTTTGTTTCTTCTTCTGTTGCTATTGTAGATATTAGGTGTTTCCACCAGAAGTCGTCTGTGAATCTGTAGTCTAGTAGCCACCAGTTCACTTTGTCGTCTGGTCGTCTTGCTCCTCTTCCTAGTGCTTGTCTTACCAGTACTAGTGCTTTCACGTTTCTTATGTATTCTCGTGTTAGTCCTGTCTCTCTTGTGAGTATTGTCTCTATCAGCATGTTGAAGGGTGTTGGTGGTCTGTATGGCACTCCTGCTATTATTATGTCGCTTATTAGTGTTTTTCCTTGTTCGTCTACTAGCTCTATTCCCTCTGTCAGCTTTCCTCCCGCTACGGCTATTATTAGCAGTCTTGTGTTTTTTCTTTCTCTTGCTTCTTTCTCTATTTCTCCTATCTTTGTGTGCTCGTTCTCTACTATTATCTTGTCCTCTAGCTCTGGCTCTATGTCTATTACTGCGTCTGCGAACAGCTCTGCTAGCTCGTAGCTTGGTGTTACTGTAAGTACGTGTTTTTTTGCTATTTTTCTATATATTGTGTGTATTCTTCTTCCGTATTCTAGTGCTAGTCCCTTTAGGTCTCTTATTCTCTCTGCGTATCTTGTTGTTACTGATGTGTCTATGTATATTCTTATTTTTCCTATCTTTACATGTGTGTAGTCTAGGTACTCTATCTCTTCTCTTGGTATTCTCCATGCTGCTGTTATGTATGTCTTTGGCTGTAGTGTTCCGCTTAGCAGTATTATCTTGCTGAAGTCGCTGAACATTTTTGGTAGGTCTATTCTTGTTAGTCTTATGTCTAGGCTGTCTGTGTCGTTTGAGTATACTGCCACGGTGTCCTCGTCTAGTAGTAGTGCGTCTAGGAAGTCTGCTAGCTTTTTTGTTTCTGGTGTTACTTCTAGTTTTCCTGTTGCTAGTAGTCTTCTTCTGTAGTGTTCTCTTATCTTTTCTTCTGCTTTTGTAGTAGCTTCTAGCAGTGTCTCTGGTGTGTCTATTTCTCTGAGTATGTCTAGTAGCTCTGCTGTGTCTACTAGTACTTCTCCTCTCTTTGTTCTTGTTCTCAGTTCTGTTATTATGTCTAGTAGAAGTTTTGCTACTTCCTGTACGATTGTTGCTTCTTCTGGTAGGTGTGGTTTTACGTATTTTTCTGTCTCTCTTATTGTTGCTTTTAGGTCATTTTCTGTTATTGTTGCTAGTACTGTGAACATGTCTGACTCTATGTTGTGTGCCTCGTCTACTATTAGTGCTCTTGGTGCTTCTCCATACATTGCTCGTAGGTCCTCGTGCAGTATTGGGTATAATCTAGTTATGTATGGGTATG
>JALVYZ010000046.1 GCA_027037705.1 bacterium
GACAATAACAACACTTTTAAATTATACTTTTCTATAAACTTTTTATGTTTATCTGGTGAATCTGGAGATATTCCAATTACAACACAATTTAACTTGTTAAAGGCTTCCAGCCTTTCAGAAAAATCGAGTGCTTCTTTAGTTCAACCAGAAGTATTGTCTTTAGGATAAAAATATAAAACAACCCATTTACCTTTAAAATCTTTTAAACAAATTTCATTTAAATCTTTATCTGGCAAACAAAAATCTGGAGCTTTTTCTCCTACCTTCATAATAAACCCCTTTTCTCTATAATATATTTTTTCCCTGCATAAATAGCTAAAAGATATGAATCTATTCCAAAACCAGAAATAACTCCAATAGCTATGTCACTAATAAAAGATTTATGTCTAAACTTCTCTCTTTTAAAAATATTTGAAATATGAACCTCAATTAAAGGTTTATTAACTGACAAAAAAGCATCTCTAATTGCTATACTTGTATGAGTATATGCACCTAAATTTGCAATTATTAGATCTACATCCTCACTTTTTTGAATTTTATCAATTATTTCACCTTCAATATTACTTTGGAAAATATCTGAAGAAATATTATTTTTTGAACATTCCTCTTCTATTAATTTCACAAGTTGTTCATAAGTAACATTTCCATATATATCAGGCTCTCGTTTTCCAATAAAATTTATGTTTGGACCGTTTATAAATAAAAATTTTGTCATACTTACATATACAATCCACCACTTACATTTAAAACAGTACCTGTAACATAATCTGAAAGTGAAGAAGCTAAAAATAGTGCAACATTTGCAACGTCTTCAGTAGTTCCCAATCTTCCTAAAGGGATTGCACTTTTCATATTTTCAATAACTTTACCTTCCAAATCTTGAGTCATTTCTGTCTGAATAAATCCAGGAGCTATTGCATTAACTTGAATATTTCTTGCTCCTAACTCTTTTGCCAAAGATTTTGTCAAACCAATTAATCCAGCTTTTGAGGAAGAATAATTTGCCTGACCTGGATTACCCATAAGTCCAACAATTGATGAAATATTAATAATTTTCCCTGACTTTTGTTTAATTAAATATCTTGCAAATGCCTTTGATAATAAAAATGCAGATTTTAAATTTACTTCTAAAACTTTATCCCAATCTTCAGTTTTCATTCTCAAAATTAAATTATCTCTTGTTATACCAGCATTGTTAACCAATATATTAATTTTACCAAATTTATCAATTGTTTCTTTTACAAATCTTTTAGCATCATTCTCATTTGAAACATCTCCTTCTAAAAGAAGATACTCAACATTATATTTTTTTATTTCATTTTCTACATTTTTAAGATTCTCAATCTTTGTTGCAACTAATGCAAGCTGGGCATTATTTTCAGCAAATTTAATAGCAATTGCCTTACCAATACCCCTTGAAGCACCTGTAACAAAAG
>JALVYZ010000047.1 GCA_027037705.1 bacterium
TGTAATGCTGTTATTATTCCATCACCTGTTGTATTATGTTCAAGAAAAATTATATGTCCAGAAGTTTCTCCACCAAGGATATAATTATTTTTTAGCATCTCTTCAAGAACATATCTATCTCCAATAGAGCTTTTTATATAATTTATACCTCTTTTTTGTAAAAATCTTTCAAGCCCAAAATTACTCATAGGAGTAATAACAACTCCATTATTTTTTAAAAGATTTTTTCTTTTTAAGTAATCAGCACAAAAGCCAATAATATAGTCTCCATCAATTTCTTCTCCATTTTCATTCACAATGATAACTCTGTCTCCATCACCATCAAAAGCTAATCCAATATCAGCTCCTGTTTCTATTACTTTTGCTCTTAATTTTTTTGTATTTGTTGAACCACATCCATTATTAATATTTATTCCATCAGGTTCAGTTCCAATTGTTATAATTTCTGCTCCAAGTTCATAAAATACTTCAGGTGCAACTTTATATGTAGCACCATTTGCACAGTCTAAGACAATTTTTAAACCTCTTAAATTATATTTTCTTGGGAAGGTGGTTTTTAAATATACAACATATCTACCAACAGCATCATCTATTCTGTAAGCTCTTCCCATGTCTTTACTTTCTGGATAAAATTCATCGAAGTTATTCTCTAAAATTAATTTTTCGATTTTTTCTTCAATTTCATCTGGTAATTTATATCCATCTGAGGAAAATATTTTAATTCCATTATCATAATAAGGATTATGAGAAGCAGAGATTACAACCCCTGCGTCTACTCTCATATTTGCTGTTAAAAATGCTATACCTGGTGTAGGTAACGGTCCAACAAGGTAGGCATTACCTCCCATTGAACATATCCCTGAAACAATAGCTGATTCTATCATATAACCAGAAAGCCTTGTATCTTTTCCTATTAAAATTTTTTGGGTTTTTGAGTTTCTAAAAATTAAAGAAATAGCTCGCCCAAGAGCTAATGCAATTTCACTTGTCATAGGATATTCATTAGCTTTTCCTCTAATTCCATCTGTGCCAAATAATTTTCTCATTTCTTATTCCTTTTTTTTACTTTTTCAAAAATTATTTTTATATTTTTAGGAGAATAATCTACTAATTGAATATTTCGTGGATAATTTATTTTAACAGGATATTGTACTTCTCCAATAGAATTTATTTGGACATATGCTTCAAAATCCTTTTTTGATATTAATTTTTTCTTTAGGGAATTTACTTTGATTTTTATATTAACATTGTTGGGGATTAATTTTATTTTATATTTTTTTAAGTTTAAATCTGATTTGATTTTTATCTTTATATTTTTTAAAGATACTTGAACAAGGTCTTCCTCAATTTTTACAATAACTTTAACTTTTTCAGGATTAATAGATTTTAGATATTTTAATTTTACATTTAAAGGTACTATTGTTTCAAAAGATTTAAATTTATTCTGAATATTTATAGGTTGTGTTTCTATAGCTCTAAATTTTTTTAATTCTCTATGTATTGAGATAACATCTACAGTAGGAGGTTCAACTTTTATAGAAGTTATTTTATACCCTTTTTTTATGTTACCTATAAATTTAGGAATAACTGCAAATGTCCTTTTTTCTAATTTATCTACATCAATTAAAAATTTTGAAGGATTTATTAATTTAACATTCACCTTTCTTGGTAGTCTCAGCATATCAGGATAAAGATAAATTTCATTTTTCCCAGTTTTTATTTTACTTAAATCTACAGGAAAAGATATATTTTCTTTTGTTAATGTTTTTATAATTGGACTTGGACCACTTAATAAAATTGAGACTTTATTTACAGGATTATTAACAATCACATAATTCTCTGGAACATTTTGAAATTCAATAGGAATTTCAATAGTAATCTCAGATTGTTGTTGTCCAATAACCATATACCAGAAAAAAATTGCAAAACCTAAGGATAATAGTTTATATTGCCAGTTTTCAAATATTTTTTTCATTTTTCTGCTTTCTGTTTTGTCCCTTTAGATTGTAAAATTAAATTCTTTAAAACTCTTTTTAAAGTATCTGCATCTAAATTTCTTGTTAATTTCCCGTTAACACTAACTGAAATATTTCCAGTTTCTTCTGAAACAACCACAGTAACAGCATCTGATTCTTCAGTTATCCCAATTGCAGCTCGATGACGAGTCCCTAATTCCTTACTAATTTCAGGATTGGTGCTCAAAGGTAAAAAACATCCTGCAGCTTTTATTCTTCCTTCTTCAATTAATACTGCGCCATCATGTAAAGGAGTTGAGGGAATAAAAATTGTTTCAAGAAGTTCTTTTGATACAATTGCATCTATTTCATGTCCAATTTCAATTAAATTTTTCAATCCTGTTTCTCTTGGGATAAGGATTAAAGCCCCAATTTTTTTAAAAGACAATGACACACAAGCTTTAACGATTTCATCTATAACTCCAATATCAGTAACAGTTTCACTTGATTTTACTAATAGGTTTTTACCAAATCTGCTTAAAGCTACTCTAATATCTTGTTGGAAAAGTATAACTATAATTAAGATTATTGATTGTAAGAAACTATTGAGTAACCAATTTAACGTAAGAAGACCAAATGTATTTGAGAGTTGATAAAGGATAAAAATAAAAATTATACCAATAATTATTTGGGCACTTCTTGTCCCTTTTATGAATAGTAAAATTCTATAGAATATAAAACTTACAATTAAAATGTCGCAGATATCTGTCCATCTTATTATAGATATTAGTTCTTTTATAGTTTCAAACATTTTTCATTTCTAATTGCATCAGCAACTTTTAAAGTTTGTATTGTTTCTTTAATATCATGAACTCTTAAAATTTTAGCGCCATTTATTGATGATATAGCTGCTACAGCAAGACTTCCTATTATCCTTTTTGTAGGTTCAGGTTCATTTAAGATTGCGCCTATAAAAGATTTCCTACTTGCTCCTATCAAAATTGGGAGTCCAAAAGATTTAAATTCTTCTAATCTATTTAAAATTTCTAAATTATGGTCAAAGGTTTTACCAAAACCTATTCCTGGATCAATTATAATATTTTCAGAATTGCCACCAGAATTTTCAATTAAATCAATAGATTTTTTTAAATAAGAAAAGATTTCATTTATAAGATTTTCATAGGTAGGGTTTTTTTGCATATTTTCAGGAGTCCCTTTTATATGCATAATAACTACAGGAACATTTTCTTGTATAATTACATTTTTCATATTTTCATCAAAATTTAATCCAGAAATATCATTTATAATCCAAGCACCAGCTTCAACAGCTTCTTTTGCCACTTTTGACTTGTATGTGTCAATTGAGATTGGAATATCAGGAAATTTTTTGGATATTTCAGAGATAATTGGAATTACTCTTTTTAATTCTTCATCTAAAGTCACTCTTTCTGATCCTGGACGAGTTGATTCACCTCCAATATCAATAAAATCAGCTCCCTCTCTAAGCATTTCATCAACTCTTTTTAAAGCTGTATCAGTAGATAAATATTTCCCACCATCTGAGAATGAATCAGGAGTGACATTCAAAATCCCCATAATGTAAGTTTTTTCTTTTTTTAATTTAATTTCTCTATCTTTTGATAAAAGAATAAATTCATCTTTAAAAAAATTTCTTATAGTTTGATTTATCTCTTTTCCAAGAGTTTTTAATCCAAATGGTTGAAGTTTTAACTTAGGAGATAAAAGACGATATTGTTTTAAATTACCAGTTAAAATAACATTGCATCTGTCAATAGTAAGGTCAAGGGCACCTTTTGCAACAATACAATCTGCTCCAAGAGATAACATTTCTTGTTTTAAAATATTTGCTGCTATTGGTTTTAAATCTTTTACTAAAATATTTAGATGAGTTCCTTTTTCACTAACCTTTTTAGCCCCAATATCTGTTGAATTTACCTGATTTTTTATTTCTTCAAATAGTTTGTCCCTTTCTTTTATTGACAAAACTCTGCATTCAAACTTCATTTTCTTTTTTTCCATCTTCTTCTTTTTCTTCTTTTTGATTAGTGTCATTTTTTTTAGTAGTTATATCTTTGCCTTCCATAATTTTATCAATTTCTTCACTTGTTAAAGTCTCTTTTTCTAAAAGTGCATTTGCCATTTTATGTAAAATATCAATATTATCCAATAAAATTTGTTTTGCTGTATCATACCCTTGTTTAACTATTTTCTCGACTTCTTTATCTATTAGTATAGCTGTTCTTTCACTATAGTCTTTATGTCTAACTAATTCTTTCCCTAAAAATATTTCTTCATCTTTTTCTCCAAAAGAAATTGGCCCTAAGGAACTCATTCCCCATTCGCAGACCATTTTTCTTGCTAATTTTGTAGCTCTTTCAATATCATTACCAGCACCTGTTGTCATATGATTTAAGACAATTTCTTCAGCAACTCTTCCACCCATAAGAATAGCAATTTGAGTTTCTAAATATTCTTTAGTCAAGGTATATCTATCATCTACAGGCATTTGTTGAGTAACTCCTAATGCTCTTCCTCTTGGAATAATTGTAACTTTGTGAATAGGGTCAGCCTGTGGCAATTTTTTCGCTACAATAGTATGACCACTCTCGTGATAGGCTGTATTTTTCTTTTCTTCTGGACTGATTATCATACTTCTTCTTTCTTTTCCTAAAATAATCTTATCTTTGGCTTCTTCAAAATCTTCCATTTCTATTTTATTTTTACCTTTTTTAGCTGCAATTAAAGCAGCTTCATTGACTAAATTTGCTAAATCTGCTCCTGAAAAACCAGGTGTTCCTCTTGCAATGATTGATAAATCTACATCATCTCCGAGAGGCTTATCCTTTGTATGTACTTTTAAAATACCTTCTCTTCCTTTAACATCTGGATTAGGCACATAAACCTGTCTGTCAAACCTTCCAGGTCTAAGTAAAGCTGGGTCTAAAACATCAGGTCTATTTGTAGCTGCAATAATTATAACTCCTTCTTTAGATTCAAATCCATCCATTTCCACTAATAACTGATTCAATGTTTGCTCCCTTTCATCATGTCCACCACCTAATCCTGCTCCTCTATGCCTTCCAACAGCATCAATTTCATCTATAAAAATTATACATGGAGCAT
>JALVYZ010000048.1 GCA_027037705.1 bacterium
TTCCTGACTTCCTCGATAAGAAAACCAAAAAAACAAAACTCCGTAAAATAGGGCATTAGAAAGCATTAAAAAGTAATAATTGTGTGCCTTGAATAAAAATTGATATAATTTTTCAATGAGATTAAGAGTTAGAAAAAAGAAAAATCCAAGTGGAAGTACAAGTATTCATATAGTTGATAGAACCAATCGAGGTTATAAAGTTGTTGAGAGTTTAGGTAGTAGTAAAGATGAAGATAAAATAGAACAACTCTACAATCAAGCACTACAAAGAATTGATGAGTTGGAAAATAATCTTTTTCATATCTCAAAAGTAGATGATAAACAAAAAAATTTAGAAGAACTATTTTCACAAATAACTACACAAGATATTATTTCACAAGGTGATGAGATTGTATTTGGA
This sequence comes from bacterium, assembly GCA_027037705.1. Classification (GTDB taxonomy): domain Bacteria; phylum DYJV01; class DYJV01; order DYJV01; family JALVYZ01; genus JALVYZ01. The sequence continues at coordinate 401 of JALVYZ010000048.1, forward strand.
AGATTATTTGATGAAATAGGTTGTCATCAAATATTTGAAAAATGCAATTCAAAAAAGCTTCGTAATAAAGAGGAAAAAAATGCACTTTTTCGAGCAATGGTACTATCAAGGATTATCTATCCAGGAAGTAAACTTGAACTTATAAATTATATGGAATATTTTAAACAAAAAAGTATTGATAGTGAGAGAGTATATAGATTTTTAGACACTATTTATCAAGAAGAGATAAAAGGCAAGATAGAAGAATGTATCTATAACCACACTAAAAAGATAATGGATAATACTATCACAGTTACATTTTATGATGTAACAACATTGCACTTTGAAAGTGAGAGTGAAGATGATTTAAGAAGGATAGGATTTTCTAAAGAGGGAAGATTAAATCGTCCACAGATACAGTTAGGACTTTTTACTACATTACAAGGCTATCCACTTAGCTTTGAAGTATATGAAGGTAATAAGTTTGAAGGACATACAATCACTGATGTACTAGAGAAATTTCAAAATAGATTTAAACTTTCAAATAAACCAATAGTTGTAGCTGATAAAGGGATGTTAAATAATGCAAATATAGCCTATCTGGAACAAAATGGCTATAAATATATCCTTGCATATAAAATCAAAAATATAGAACAAGAGTTAAAAGATAAAATAGCAAATTTAATATTTAATGGTGATGGAGATATTCATACAATAGATATAGAAAAAGAGATTATCTATAAAGATAGTAAAGGTAAAAACCAAAAGCTGCAAATCAAACAAAGACTTATCCTAACATACTCTTCCAAAAGAGCAAAAAAAGACAAAATTACAAGAGAGAAAGCTCTTGAAAAGATTGAAAATACTTTATCTAAAAAAAATATCACTAAAAGTGATTTAAAACTCTCTTATTATGCAAAATATCTTGATGTAGATGATAAATGTAGTATAAAATATAAACTAAACAAAGATAAAGTTATCTTAGATGAAAAACTTGATGGAATTAAAGGATTTGCTACCAATGATTTTGCACTTAAACCTAATGATGTTATA
>JALVYZ010000049.1 GCA_027037705.1 bacterium
GTATGAGTCCGGCGCTCTAACCGGGCTGAGCTACGGCGGCATCACGTGAGGGGGGCTTTGGGTGTGCCCCGAGTTATTCTTGCTCCTAGCTAAGCATTGGGGGTTATCATTCTTTCGTCCAGGGCTAGCGGGGGCCTAGTGTCTCGGCGTGGCCCTGGTTCTCTTCACTAGCCCATATGCCTTCATCAATGTCTTCTTGTCGACTCCCGGTAATAGTATCTCAAGGTAGGCCTCTACCTCCTCATCGCCGAGGGATAGCGCTGCGAGTTGTCGCAGCCTCTTAGCGAGCACGCTGGCAGCTAGCTCGCCGAACCCGTGGCTAGTAAGCAGGCTCACCACGGGATCCGTGTCTCTGAGGACTTGTTGCCACGCTACTAGTCTGTGCAAGGAGACAAGACCCAAATGAGAAAATAATTGGTGGTAGTAGCTACTTCAGTGCTTCCATGAACAAGGAGTCCTGGAGCGAAGAGCCTGGTGCTAATCAGCGATAATACTAGTGTAGTAGCGCGCCTTCATAGCTAAGCCTAAAAACCCCGGCTCTGGTAGACGTAGTAATGAGTTACCTGGGGAAGCCCCTGGGTAGCCGGGTCGTCTAGCGGCCAAGGATGCGGGGCTCTGGCCCACTAGCGGCCCCCAGGGGCCGTGGGGAGAACCCCCGTGACCGGGGTTCGAATCCCCGCCCGGCTACCATTCCCCCTTCTTGGGGGTGCTGGCTCGGCTTCTTAGCACTTTCCTAGCAATTCCTGGGTAATCAGTGACGATTATGTCGGCCCCCATGCTGCTTACTTTAATCGCCTCCTCGGCTGTATTAATTGTCCAGGCCGCGACTATGTAGCCGTGGCCGCGGAGTAGCCTGGCTAGATCCTCGTCGAGGTACCTCTTGTTAATCGATACCCCGGCTGCACTGGCTGCGCGTAGCTCGTCTAGTACCCCTAGTGGGCGGTGATCCATGCTGAGTAGCACGCTTAGCCCCTTCTCGGCGAGCCGTGGTGCTAGGTCATAGTCTCGTATAGAGACATAGACCTTGTAGCCCTCGCTAAGCACTGATAGCTCGGCTAGGCACTCCTCGCTAACCCTGCTCTTGAGGTCAAGCATCACCGGTGAGCCCTGGGGGACGAGGGCTAGGAGATCCCTAGCCCGGTACGGGCCGAGAAGGTGTAGCCCGGTGAGCAGCGAGGCTATTCTCTCACGGAGCAGCCTCGCCCGCCCCACGAGGCTCAAGTGGCTCGCATAGAGCTCGCCACCCCTACAATAAACATCCATCTCGACGCCATCGGCTCCCTCGGCTAGGAAGCGGCGAATCCATCGCGGCGTATTAGCCCTGTGGCCAAGAATAATCACCGAGCCGTCCCTCCATCCCTAGGAAACCACGCCTCCCCAGAGGAACCGCTATGCTTTACCTGGCACCCGGGAAGGGCTTTTACGCGGT
>JALVYZ010000050.1 GCA_027037705.1 bacterium
CTTTAGGGAATTTATTTTGCAACTTATAGTGTCCCCCGGAAAAGAGACCAAAGAAATTGCAAATTAAGTGTAAATTTGTTAAAAAATTTCTGAAAGGGGGATAAAAAAATGAGCCGAAAAATTTATGACAAAAAGTTCAAAGCCAAAGTAGCCCTTGAAGCAATAAGAGAAGAAAAGACCCTAAGTGAATTATCAGAGCAATATGGAGTAAATCCCAATGTAATAAGCCGTTGGAAAAAAGAAGTACTAGAGCAATTGCCTGAAATATTTTCAAAAACCAGAGCCAAAAAGTCAAAAGATTTACATAAACATGAAGAAGAATTATATAAAGAAATAGGCAAGTTAAAAGTAGAAAATGAATTTCTAAAAAAAAAGTACAATCAATTATTGGGTTTTTAGATAATTCACAAAAAGTAAAATTAATAGAGTCATGCAATGAATCTCTATCAATCAGATGCCAATGTAAATTGTTGAAAGTAAACAGAAGTAATTATTACCACCGGAAAAAGCAAGAAGCTTTAATAAAGTTAGGAGAATCAAAATATTTAGAGTTAAAGGTAAAAATATTGAAATATCACAAATTATTTCCAATGTATGGACATCGTAAATTAAGAGAATGTTTATTAAGAGAAGATTATAAAATAAGTCGTAAAAAGGTATTAAAGTTGATGAAAGAATTGCGAATTAAAGCTTTATCTCCAAAGAGAAATTTAAGTCAAAGCAACAAAAAAGATAATAAATATCCATATTTATTGAATAATTTAAATATAACGAGGGTCAACCAGGTATGGGTAAGCGATATAACTTATATAAGGGTTGGAAACAAAGGCTATGTATATTTAGTAGGAATAATGGATGTTTACAGCCGAAAGATATTGAGTTGGAAGTTAAGTAACAGCTTGAATATAGAATTTTTAAAGGAAAGTTTCTCAGAAGCAGTTGAAATATATGGAGTTCCGGAAATATTTAACAGTGATCAGGGAAGCCAATACACAAGTAATAAATTTACAAGTTTATTAGAGAGTTACAAGATATTAATAAGCATGGATGGTAAAGGAAGAGCATTGGATAATATTTATATAGAAAGATTTTGGAAAACCTTAAAATATGAAGATATTTATTTGAATTATTATGAAACATTGAAAGAATGTAAAAAAGGAGTGAATAAATATATAGAATTTTATAATAAATTAAGAATTCATCAGAGTTTAGAGTATCTGACACCAGATGAGAAATATTACGGATTAGAAAAACAGAAGCTTAAAGTAGCATGAAAAAATTTATACTTAAAAAAATTGAAAAATGGTCTTGACAAATGGGGACAGCTTAGATGCCAACATAAAACTTAGTTCAGTTGTATCAAATATGTTTGGAGTAACAGCAACTAAAATAGTAGAAGAATTGCTTAAAGGAGAACTAACGCC
>JALVYZ010000051.1 GCA_027037705.1 bacterium
GAAACAAGAATATTCTGTATTGGTGAGCCTGATGATGAATTTCAAGATTACTACAATAAAATCTTAATAATTGAAAATGAAATTTATAAGAATTTAAAACCTGATGTGAATGGTGCAGAACTTTTTAGTCTGATATATAATAAAGCAAAAGATTTAGAAATTGAAGATTATTTTCTGGGATACAAAGAGAAATTTAATTTTATAGGTCATGGGATTGGCTTACATACTTCAGAATTTCCAATAATTGCCAAAAATATAGATGTAAAGATAAAAGAAAATATGACAATTGCATTTGAGCCAAAAATGGTTATTCCAGGAAAATATGGTTTAGGTATTGAAAATACAATTGTTGTGAGAAAAGAAAAATTAGAGATTTTAACAGAAATTCCAGGAGGTATTATCTGTGTCTAAAACTTGTATTATTTTGGCAAATTTTGGTTCAACTCAATTAAATGGTTTAAAAGCAATTTTAAATATAGAAAAAGCCATAAAAGATGAATTTCCAAATATACCAGTTAAAATTACATTTACATCAAATATAGTGAGAAAAATCTGGAGAAAAAGAAAAAATGAAGCTGAAAAATGGATTGCAAAAGGAGTTCCTGAAAAGATTTTGAATGTAAAAGGAGTAATCCCTACAATAGGAGAGGTTATTGAAGAAGAGTATGAAAATATAATTGTTCAGCCGACTCATATTTTTTATATGGAACAGGTTCACGATTTATTTTCAATTGTAAAAGCTTTTCAGTCTATAAATACAATGCAAAAAAAATCAAAACCTTTTAAAAAAATAGTAATGGGAAGACCTGCTCTTGGAATGTTTTCAGAAAAATATCACTATGTTGAGGATATAAAAAAAGCAGTTAAAACATTAATTGAAGATGTTGAATTTGCAAACAGAAAAAATTCATTATTATTATATATGGCACATGGTAATGAAAAATTCCCATCAGGAATATTTTACGAAGTTGAAAAAATTTTTAATGAAATTTTTCCAGAAATAGATACTTTTTTTTCATGTGTTGAAGGTAGACCTAATTTTAATGAAGTTTTAAAAAAATTAAATAATAAAAATGTAGTATTAAAACCTTTTATGATAGTAGCTGGAATTCATGCTAAAGAAGATATGCATAATTGGAAGAATATACTTGAAAAAGAAGGATATAATGTAAGTGTTGTGGAGAAAGGATTAGCTGAAAACTATGAATTTGCAAAAATTTTTGAAAATCATATTAAAGATGTAGCAATTGATAATGAAATTGAATTATAATTTTTTAAAAAGGAAGGAATACCAGTTTTCTTTTATCTTTTCATTTAATAGCCTGAAGTTTTTAACTTGAAAATTTGATAAAAATTTTTCTTTTTCATTTTCTTCTATCCCTGACACTATTAAATATTTTTTAGTCAAATTTTCTAAAATTTCTTTATAATCTAAAATTATACTTGAAAGCATATTAGCGCAGACTAAATCATATTTTTTAATTTTTAATCCTTCAAAAGTTGAACAGATTAAGTAAATATTATTACATCTATTTTTCATAAAATTATTTTTTGCAGTTTTTATGGCTTCTATATCTTTATCAAAAGCGATAATCTTTTCTATTTTTTCTGTTTTATATGCAATTATTGATAATATCCCTGAACCTGTTCCTGCATCTAAAAAAGAATTAAATTTTTCATTTTTTATAAGGTTTAATATAAACTCTATACACATTTGTGTGGTAGGATGTTTTCCCGTACCAAAAGCACAAGGAGTGTCTATTTCAATAATATTTAATTGAAACCAAGAAGGTTTTATTAGAAAATTTTCTATAATAACTGGAGAAAGATATTTTTCCCATTCATATAAATAAGAATCGCCTAATTCTTTTACTAACCTAATTTTAAAATTTATATTTTTTTCTTTTAAAAAATTATATATTTCTTCTAAAAAGTCTCTTTTATCTTCTCTAAGGTAGAAGAAAAATTTTGAATCTACCTCTTCAATACTTCCCACACCTGATTCAATTAAAAAAATATTAAATAATTCAAAATCAAGAGGAGAAATATTTTTAAAGGTTATCTCATATTTAAGTAAATTTTTGGATAATTTTTTTTCCTGTATCATAAAGTATTCCTAAAGCTTCTTTTATTCTCCAGTTCTCTCTTTCTCCTACAAAATTACTAATAACTCTAATTTCATAAAATGGGATATTTTCACTTTTACAAATTAAAGCAGCAGCATATCCTTCCATATTTTCACAAATTGGAGAATAATTTTTCTCGTAAAATTCAATTATTTTTTTATTTGTTGAAACACAATTTACAGTAATAAATGGTCCTGTTTTAAATTTTAAAAATTTTAATTCATCGTAATTAAAATTTAATGAAATTTTATTATTATCTAATAGTTCAATTTTATTTTCAAAACATATTCCAAAATCAGCATTTATTTCTTCTGTTGCAATACAAATATCTAATAAGTTAACTTTATTTTTAAATCCACCTCCTATCCCAAGCATAAAGATTTTATTAAATTTACCTTTATTTGAATAGATTAATTTTGTTAAATTATAAGAAGTGTTGGCAAGTCCAATACCGGTAATAAAAGTATTTTTATATAATTTTTTTAAGTTATTAATTTCTAATTCAGTAGCTCCAATTATTGCTATCATTAGCTGAAACTTTTTATTAATAAAAAGACTTTTTTCATAAAATTATCAAATGAGTTTGTAAATATGTATGCAAATAAAGGCATTGACATCATTAGAATAAATAATCCAACAAATATTTTTACTGGAAGTCCAACTATCATAATGTTTATTTGTGGAGCAAGCCTTGCCATAATTGCAAACATTATGTCAACTATTAGAAGTCCAATTATCATAGGAGATGCTATTTTTAGTGCAATATAAAATAAATCTTTTCCAGCATTAAATACAAATTTTAATAAATTTTTCTTAAAATAAAAGCCTAAAAGTGGAATATGATTAAATGAATAAACAATTGCTTTAATAAAAATATGATGTCCATCTATTGCAAGAAATATTAATAAAGCTATTAGATTTTGGATGATTGCTAATTCTGAAACTTGTTCATTTGTAATTGGATCAAATACATTTGCCATTGCTAGACCTACAGAAAAACCAACTACATGTCCTGCAGTTTGAATTGCAACAAAAATAAAAGTAGCTAAAAAACCAATAGTCATTCCAATTCCCATTTCCATTAGAATTAATAAAAAATATAAAAGTCCATTAATTTCATAGGTTTTAAAATTAATTTTAGGAACAAATGGATAAATTATTATAGATATAAGTAAAGATAAACCAACTTTAAGAAGAGAGGGTATAACTTTACTGTTAAAAAATGGTGCAAAAAGTAAAATAGATGAAATTCTTGTAAATATTAATAAAAAATTTAACAGGAAAAAAAGAGGAATATTTGTAAAGTTAATCATTTAGCATATAGAGGTAAATTAATTATTACCTTTTCTGTAAAATTTATCATTATTTTAAGCATCCAAGGAAAAAATATCAACAATGAAACAAATACAGCCACAATTTTTGGAATAAATGTTAAAGTCATTTCGTTAATAGATGTAACTGCCTGGAAAATGCTTACAGCAACTCCTGCTATCAAGCCCATAATAAGCATTGGAGCTGATACCATCATTGTTATTTTGAATGCTTCCTGTGCAAAAGATATAACGAATTCTGATGTCATTTATTTGTCCTCCATTTACATAAAACTTTTAATTAATGAACCTACCAATAGGTTCCAACCATCTGCTAATACAAATAGCATAAGTTTAAATGGCAATGAAACCATAACTGGTGGTAGCATCATCATACCCATTGATAGCAAAACACTTGCCACAACCATATCTAAAATTAAGAAAGGAATATATATTAAAAACCCCATCTGGAAAGCTGTTTTTAATTCGCTTATGACAAAAGCTGGAATTATTGTAAGTGTGCTAACTTCACTTATGTTTTTGGGTTTTTTATTTTGAGATAGTGAAATAAACAATGCTAAATCTTTTTTTCTTGTTTGTTTAAGCATAAATTTCCTTAAAGGAATTAATGCTTTATTAAAAGCCTCTTTTTGAGATATTTCCTTTTTTAAATATGGTTGAAGAGCAGTGTTATTGATTTGTTTTATAACTGGGCTCATTACAAAAAAAGTTAAAAATAAACTTAAACCAACAACAACCTGTGAAGGAGGCATCTGTTGAGTTCCTAAAGCCTGTCTTAAAAAATGTAATACAATTACAATTCTTGTGAAAGAAGTCATTAATACAAGAATTGATGGAGCTAATGTAAGAATTGTTAATAAAAAGACTATCTGTAATGTTTTTACTAAATCAGATGGATTTGTAGACTCTCCAACTCCTATAGATATTGTAGGAATAGGAATTGTATTAGCAGATTGTAAATTTATAGAAAATAACAGTAAAAGAAAAGTAAAAAAGAAAAATTTTTTCATTTTTAATTTATTTTATCTTTATATTTTTTTATTTTTTCTTCTATTGATGAAATCAATAAATCTTTTTCAATATTTTTCTCCTTTTCATTATATCTTTTGTTTTCTTCTTTTATATATTTTATGAATTTTTTTTGCTCCTGCTCTCCTTCTACAAGTTTGATTTTTTCTTTTAAAATTTGTGAATCAATTTTTTCAATAAGATTGATATTCTGTTCTGTAACTCCTAATAAAAGATATTCATCATAAATTTTAATTAATATAAGCTCTTTTTTGGGCATGATTTGTTGTCTATAAATTATTTTAAAAAGATTTTTATTTGGTTTTATCATTGCCTTATTTTTTAATCTTTTTAATAGAAAAGCCATTCCAACAAGAAATATACAGATAGCAGCTAACAATGAATAAGTTTTTATAACTCTATTAAGAAAATCTGATTTTTCAATATTAAAATTTTCAACCTTTTCAACACTTTCTTTTTTTATTTCTGGATTTTTTTCAGATTCCTTTTCTGCTGCATCTTGTTTATTGTTCATATTTGATAATGCAATTGATTTTTTAGTAACTTCTTCTATTA
>JALVYZ010000052.1 GCA_027037705.1 bacterium
CCACCTTCAATTGAAGTTGCATCTCCCATTGAAGATACAATAACATCAATTTTCATTCCTGGTTTTGCAAATGGAGGTAAAGTTGCTGTAACCATCACTGCTGCAATATTGTCAGCATCAATATCTTCTTTCTTAACATTTATTCCAAGATTCTTTAACATATTTACAACTGCTTGAAATGTGAAAGAAGTTTTTTTTCCGTCATCTCCTGTGCCATTAAGTCCCACAACAAGTCCATACCCAATTAACTGGTTGCTTCTCACACCTCTAATATCAGCTAAATCCTTTATTCTTGCTGCGTTTATTATGTTGAAAAAGCAAATTAAAATTAATAATGGTAAAAAATATTTTGCTTTCATTTTCACCTCTATCAAAAAGTCACAATTACTTCATTTGGTGCAATAATTTTGCCAATAAATATTTTTCCACTATTAAGATTCATTACTCTTATAGGAGTATTAATTATTCCGCTATCTAAAGCTTTTCCAATAGTTGAAATTACAATATTCCCATCAGTTGCAATTACCTTGACTAATGAGCCTCTTTTAACTGTTGGGGGAATCTTAACCATATTAGATGTAATAATATTTCCTTTTTTTATAAATCTTGTAGATTGCTTACCTATTATAGAATTTATATCTGTAATATATCTTAGATTAAAGTTCTTAATAGGAACTTCTTTTAATTCCAAATAATCACTTGTAAGTATTTGTCTTGGTTTAATATCATTTTTTGCAACTACTACTTTTTTATATATTTTAAAAAATACTGTTGCATTAACTCTCTTTATGACATTATTATTTTTTAAAAAGGAAATATTTAAAATAATTCTATTTGTAATATGGTCATTGTCACATGTTATTTTTACATCTGTATTATCATATGGAAGTAGTACTCTTGGTGGAGTAATCACTCTAATTATTGTCCATTTTGCATCTTTAAAAATCTCTTTTGCATGTTGTTTTAAAAAGTTATTAACAAGTTTTTCTAATATTTCCTTAGAATAGATAAATGCTTGTCTAATTATTTTTATATTTTCATTTCCATAGATTTTAACATTTTTATTAGTTTTATTTTTTATTATATTTGCTATTAAATTTTTATTTACTAATATAAATTGTCCTGCTGAAGGTGAGTTTATGATTTTGATATCCCCAATTGATTTATCTCCAATTATAAAACTAATATCTTTTAAATATACTTTATCTGTTTTAACATAGGAAACATCTTTTAATTTTACAACAATTGCGTTTTCGCCCTTTAATATGGTTTTGAAAATAAATAAAATTATCAAAGAAAGAGATACTATAATTATAAATCTCTTTTCATTAATCATAATTACCTCTTAACATTAATTGCTGTTGCAAGCATACTATCTGCTGTTTGAATAGATTTTGAATTTGCTTCATAAGCACG
>JALVYZ010000053.1:0-1096 GCA_027037705.1 bacterium
TTATCCATATGGATTCTTTAAAAGATTATCTCTTTATTTTGGGAAATTGACTGCACGAGTTTTAATGAACGGAAAAATTTATTGGTATATAATATATATTTTAGCAATATTTTTATTATGCTTTTTTATTGCAAAGTAAAAGATTTATAATATTAAAAATTATCACACAAATTATTATTGCAGCAGCTTTGCTAAATGGTTTATGAATTTGCGAATATAGACTCCAAATTTCAAGAAAAGTAGCACTCCAGATAAGAAGTGAGAAAATTAATCCTATCTGAATAAGAATTTTTGAGATTCTATTTTTATAAAATAAAATTAAAGGCAGTAATAAAAGAAAAATAGCAGTTACAATATTACCTCTTCTGAAAAAATGAGCTGCCAAAAGTAAAAAATTAATTTCTGTTATAATAAAAATCATGATATAAAAATATTCCCAATGTTATAAACTAAAAAAACAATTATGTAGGCTAAACCTGTTAAGCCAAAAAACTGAACAAAAACCCATTTCCAGCTTCCGGTTTCCTGTTTTGTAACAGCAAGTGTAGCAATACAAGGTGATGCAACTAAAACCCATAACAAAATGCAAATTCCTACAAGAGGTGTATATCTTTCTCTTAATTTTGTTATTAATTTTTTGGTTGATTCTCTTTCTCCAACTGCATTTATAATACTCATTTGAGAAACAAATACTTCTTTTGCTGGGAGAGAGGCAATTATTGCTGTAACAATTTTCCAGTCAAAGCCAACAGGTTTAAAAGCTGGCTCAAAAAAATGGCCTATTCTACCAATAAAAGTATTAGCAACTATTTCAGCATGTTTTTCAGCTTCAATTTTATCAATTTCTTTAATCATTTTATCTTTTAAATAATTTAATTTTAAAACTTTCATGTAAATTTTACTATTTATTAATTTTGCTTCTTCATTTTTACCAGATTTTATTAAGTCATTAATTAATTTATAATCTTTGTTATTTTTTATTTCATTCTCAATTTGATTAATCTCAACTGTATATTTTGATTTAATTTGGGTTTTTATTTTATCATAATCTTTTGAAAATTGAGTTGTCTGTGGAAAAGTTGATAAAAACCATAAA
>JALVYZ010000053.1:1106-1415 GCA_027037705.1 bacterium
GTATGGTGGTAATTCCATTAAAAATGGAGCTGGCACTCCTTTAAATATAACTTTATTTAAAATTTTTACAAGAATCATTGCTAATACTATTCCTGTCATATAAATAAGCCACATAATTGGAGCTTGAAATTTTTTTGGGAAAAAAGCAGGAATTATTAACATATAGATTGGTACTCTTGCTCCACAACTCATTAATGGTAGTACAAGAATAGTTAAAATTCTATCTTTTTCTGTATCAAGAGTTCTTGTTGCCATTATGCCTGGCACATTACATCCAAATCCCACAAGCATTGGTATAAAACTTTTTCC
>JALVYZ010000054.1 GCA_027037705.1 bacterium
TTGTATTAGCATTTCCACCTTTCATGCTCCCCGGTAGCTCAGTCGGTAGAGCAAGTGGCTGTTAACCACTGGGTCGCTGGTTCGAGTCCGGCCCGGGGAGCCATTTTGATGGCTGTTTCAAAATCTGGACAGCCTCTTGATGGGCAAGTTCTGAAAACTCAAAAAATTCAATATCTACCCTATCATTGAAAATTTTTATCTCTTTTATAAAAAGCCTTGCCAGTGCCTGCCTTTCCTTTGGTTCGAGAGAAGGATAAACCTTATAAAATCCTTCAAATCCTTTTTTTATTATTTCAAAATCAATGACTGTGCTTTCCTTTCTCCTTATTTTAAGCCTTATTTCTTCAAGTTTTTTCTCTAATTCTTCTTTTTTCTTTGACTGCTTATTGAATTCTTCCCTTACCTCTATCGACGTTTTTGTGATTACAATATAGGGTCATTTTTTAAATCACAAAACTAAGCCTTAATTTTGGTGAAATTATCACTTGATAAATTTATCTTTATAGAGCATATTTATAATACTATTAAGGGAAAAAATTTTAAAAGGACAGAAAACATGAACACTAACAAGAATATTTTGAGATTCTCGGCTTCAATGGATAAATATCTTCTTAATGAGTTATTGAGGATTACAAAACAAAAAAAGAAAGGCAGAGCCGTTAATGTTGCTTTCAGAGAGTTCATTAGAATGAAGTAAAAGGAGACTTTATTTTCTCTTAAAGGAAATATTAACTTTAAAGGTGGAGAAAATGAATAGGGTAATAACTGATAGCACAATTTGGAAAGAATACCAACAAAAAGGAAACACAAAAGGAGCTATAATTTTAGAAGAACTGATTAAAGAGGACAAAATTGTAATTTGTGGTTATACCCTTGTTAAAGTCTTAAAGGATATAAAAGACAGAGAAACTTTCGAGAAGATCTTAAACGGCCTCCTTACTTTACCTTATGTGGAGATTGAAAAAGAGGACTTGATAAAAGCAAGCAGATTTGTTTTTAGGAATGAAAAATTAACAGTAGAAAAAGCTCTTGTTGTTAATGCTAATATAAAAAATAACAGTTTTGCAAATATAAAAGTTAACATTTTTGCAAAATAAAATTAGAATCACCTTCGAAAAAATTTCGGAGGTGATTCAGTTGAAGGATTTTGAATTAGCATTACGCCAGCTAAGGAGTTTGGGGATGAAACCTAACTACAGCGAATTATCAAGGAAGTATGGGGTATCAAGACAAACAATATCCAAATATGACAAAGGTTTTAAAAGAGCTAAAAAAAGAAAAAGGGTATCAGTTCTTGACAAATATAGAGAAGAAATCAAAGAGAAATTGTCTTTGCCAGGTTCAACAATAACAGGAGTATATAAATTTATTTTTCGCAAAGACCCAAATATAGGAAGCCGTTCCAATTTTG
>JALVYZ010000055.1 GCA_027037705.1 bacterium
AAATCTGTTGAAGTAAAGTATAAACTACCTCCACCTATTGAAATCAATTTAAGAAATGGTCTAAAGATTTTGTTAGAAGTTAAGGCGAGTATGCCATCTATTTCCGCAGTACAAAAGGAAGCTTGTATAAAACAAGAAACTTTCTTTACTTTGGAGTTTCCAGAGGAGATAAGATTTGAAGAGATCAATGAATATGTTTATATTTTCCAAAATCTTCTTTCTCTTTTAACTTCTGAAACAGTGTATCCTATTAAAATTTTGGGATATTCTGAGAATGCAGTAAATATTATTGAAGATAAGAAATTTTATGAACCAATAGAAATTATTTATCAATTATCATTGTCTCAAGTTAAAAGTAAAAAATCTGTCCATCCTTTTGATATGCTTTATCCTTACGTGTCTATTAAAAATAAAGCTGAAACAATCTTTAATAATTGGTTGGAAAAGGCAGACTTATTAAGACCAGTTTATGATTTGTACTTTGGGACAATCTATAGTGGAGATATGTATTTGGAATTCCAGTTTTTAAGTTTAATTATGGCGTTGGAAGTATACCATAGGAGATTAATTGGGAACGAAGATATCTCTACTGAAGAGCATGAAGAAAGGGTAAAACAAATTTTAAATAATACCCCTGATAAATACCGAGAATGGTTAAAAGAGAAACTTAAATATAGCAATGAACCAAGCTTACGGAAAAGAATAAAAGAAATTTACGATATGCTAAAAAATATAGGGTATGTAACTGATCTTATTCCTAAGAAAAAAGATTTTGTTGATGATGTTGTTAATACAAGAAATTATTTTGTCCATTATGACCAATCTCTGAAAAATAAAGCTTTAAAAGGAACTAAATTGTATCGGCTCATTCAAAAACTCAAAGTACTGGTTGAGATATGTTTATTAAAAGAAATAGGTTTTCTTGATACGGGAATTGATAATATCTATCGACAAAATAGAAAATATAAATGGTTGATAGAAGAAACCAAGGGGTTGAAATGAAAAGTAGGGAGAAGAAAAAGATTATCAGGTGTGTGGTCTATACAAGATGTCATGATATGCCCACAAAATTTGTAAAGTTATAAATACAAAGATTGGAGAAACAACAAGGATAAGGATAATAAATGCTGGAAATATTCCACATTATTTTCATTTTCATGGAATGCAATTATTAGTTGTAGCTATTGATGGCAATACTTTAAAATCTCCATACTATATAAATACAGTTCCAAGTTCTCCCGGACAGGCTGTTGATTTGATAATGAGACCAAAAATTAGAGGCTGGTGGGCAGTTCATGATCATGCTGAATGGGGTTCAACCAACAATGGACATTTTCCAGGAGGAGCAATGTTCTTAATAGGAGTAGCAGATAAAAATGGATTTATTTCCAAATATAAGCCAAAGATAAC
>JALVYZ010000056.1 GCA_027037705.1 bacterium
GCATATTGTTGACTTTGACAGCTTGGGAATATGGACCTACAGGTTTTGGAGCATTTTCTGTATAAATATATTCCATTTTTATTCTGCTTTTAAATCAAAAATATTTACTAAAATTCCTCTAAGTTTTCTTGCTTGATAATCAAGTTTATAAAATAATTCATAAACTTTTTTTGCATCAAGTTCTGGTGAAGTTGAAAAATCATATATTCCAAATTTATCTTTTGGGATATTTTTATCAAGAAAGTTATAAAATTCTTTTCTAATTTCCATTAATTTATCAGTTTCCTTTTGAATATATTCTTTAGTAAAATTTTTTTTATCCATTATAATTACTAATACAAAAATTTTCTCTCTATTTCAACTATTATTTTTATCATTAAAAAATTGACTTTTAAGGAATTTTCTATTATTTCAGTAAAACCATGGATAAAAATAATTTAAAAAAAAGACTATTTGAGATAATTAAAAAAATTTCATATGAAAAAAGAGAAGTTATTTTGACTTCTGGCAGAAAAAGTAACTTTTACTTTGATGGTAAACAAACAACTCTCCATCCAGAAGGAGCCTATCTCACAGGAAAGTTAATGTACGATATAATAAAAAAAGCAGGAGTTAAAGTTGAAGCTGTTGGAGGACCTACAATTGGAGCTGATCCTATTGCAACATCAATTTCTATTGTAAGTTATCTTGAAGGTAATCCAGTTCCAGCATTTATTGTTAGAAAACAACCAAAAGGACATGGGAAAAATTTATGGATTGAAGGCAATAAAAATTTGAAAAAAGGCGCAAGTGTAGCAATTGTAGAAGATGTTATTACTACAGGAGGATCTATTTTAAAGGCAATTGAAGTTGTTGAAAAAGAAGGTTTTAAAGTAAGTATGGTAGTTGTTCTTGTTGATAGAGAAGAAGGTGGTAGAGAAAATATAGAAAACAAAGGATACAAACTTTTTTCAGTATTCAAAAAGTCAGATTTTGAAAATGAATAATTGTCCTTTTTGTGATATTAAAGAAGAACAGATAATTTTAAAAAATAATTTATGTTATGCAATTTATGATAAATTCCCTGTAAATCCAGGCCATATTTTAATAATTCCATTTAGACATTTTTCAAGTTTTTTTGACGCAACAAAAGAAGAAAAAATAGCAATTTTTGATCTACTTGATTATTGCAAAAAATTACTTGATGATAAATTCAAACCTGATGGTTACAATATTGGAGTGAATGTTGGACATTATGCTGGTCAAACAATATTCCATCTCCATGTTCATTTAATTCCGAGATACAAAGGGGATATAGATAACCCAAGAGGTGGGGTGAGAGGAGTTATACCAGAGAAAAGAATGTATAAAAATGAATGATTAATAATGAAAAATGAAAAACTGATTATACCCCAAATAACAACTA
>JALVYZ010000057.1 GCA_027037705.1 bacterium
ATTTTCTACTGTAATGTGTCCTGCTAATGTAGCATTATTTGCCAATATAACATAGTTTTTCACTTCGCAATCATGAGCAACATGTGAATAAGCCATAAAGAGATTATTGTTACCAATTTTAGTAATTCCCTTGCCACCAACTGTTCCTCTATTAATTGTAACAAATTCTCTAAAAATATTGTTATCTCCAATTATTAATTTTGTTGGTTCTTCATTATATTTTAAATCTTGAGGATCTGAACCAATTGATGCAAATGGATATATTTTATTATTTTTACCAATTTCAGTAATTCCTTGAATATATGCATGCTCACCTATTTTTGTATTATCCCCAATTCTTACTTCTCCTTTTATTATAGTATAAGCTCCAACCTCCACATTCTCACCAAGTTCAACAGTTTTATCTATAATAGCAGTAGGATGAATATCCATTGATTACTCCTTTCTATCTTGAATTGCAGCAGTAAAGATTCCTTCTGCGCAAATTTTATCATTAACTGATGCTTTTGCACCAATTTTCCAGATAGTTTTCTTATGATTCAGTATTTCAGCTTCAAGAATTAGTGTATCACCAGGAAAAACAGGATTTCGAAATTTACATTTTTCAATTCCAGCAAAGTAAACAACTTTATTTTCTAAAGAGAGGTTACCAGATTTAATTGCTAAAATTCCACCTGCCTGAGCCATTGCTTCTACAATTAAAACTCCAGGCATAACTGGAATTCCTGGAAAATGTCCATTAAAGTATGGTTCATTTATTGTAACATTTTTAATTGCTTTTATTTTTTTCCATGGTTCATATTCTATAACTTTATCAACAAGTAAAAAAGGATATCTATGGGGTAAAGTTTTTAAAATATCATGGATATTATAAGATTGCATAGTTTACTCCTTGTTGATTTTCTTTTCCAATTCATTAACTTTTTTTATTAATTCAGGTAGTTTTTCATACGAAACTGCCCATTTTAACCATTTTTTATGATCAATTGCAGGGGAGCCTGATACTATTTCCTTATCTTTTAATGATTTTGCGATTCCACTTTGAGCTCCTACCATTACATAATCTCCAATTTTTATATGTCCAGCAACACCTACTTGACCTGCTAAAATAACATTTTTTCCAATTTTTGTACTACCAGAAATTCCAACTTGGGCTACAATTATAGAATTTTCACCTATTTCAACATTATGTGCAATTTGAACGAGATTATCAATCTTTGTTCCTTTTCCAATTTTTGTGTATTCTATTGCTCCTCTATCAATTGTGCAATTTGCTCCTATTTCAACATCATCCTCAATTATTACATTGCCAATTTGAGGAATTTTAAAATGTTTTTCTCCATCTTGAGCATATCCAAATCCATCGCTTCCAATTACTGTTCCTGCATGGATTATTACATTAT
>JALVYZ010000058.1 GCA_027037705.1 bacterium
TATAGAAGTCTAAATAATAATATATCTAACATATCAACAGAATAAGTACACTACCAACTAATTAAACATTAGAATGAGTAACCCATGCACTAATAAATCCTATAAGAATAAAAAGCATAAACATTCCTAAAAATATTGCTCCCCCCATATTTCCTTTTGCTTTATAAAAAGCTAAATAAGCTAAATCCCTCTCATCTTGACTTTTAGTACATTTTATAAAAGATTTATATCTAAAATATATGACAACAACATAAAAAATAGAAAAATACCCATGCATTATATCTACTCCATCTACAGCTTTATAAAATTTATCTTTCTTGACTTCGCATATCAAACTCTCACTAATCATTCTTTTTCCCATTTATTTAATTTTATCATTATATCAAATAACAACCTACTTAAAAAATTCTATTCTAACTTAACCTCTTCTAAGTAATAATCTAATCCATGTTCTCCAGTTTGAAACAGATAAATCAAAGTAGCTATTTTTCTCCATTGCTCTATATTATCCAAGCTATTATAAATCAAATCTCCATCTTCCACAGAATCCAAAGCTAATTTTTTTCTATACTCTTTTAAAATCCCTCCAAAGGCTACAACTCTTTTCTTTTTCATCTGATTAACAAGCTCTTTAAATTGGTCAACACTCATAGGTTTAATATCTGCTGTTTTTAATGGATATTTTGCAAACTCAGCTACTGCTTTAGCTATTGGGTCTTTACCCTTTTTTGCTTTTATAACTCGTACATCTACACTAGGAATATAATCAATTTTTAAAGCCTTTTGCCATAAAGATTTCCATTCATCTTGCTTTATATATAAATCTCTTTTACCATCAAAATAATAGCTAGGTACACAGATTAAACAATGATAATGAGGGTGTATCATTGAGGGATTATTTTTTTGAGGTGGGTACTCTAATATTCTTGACCAACCAAGAACTGATTTTTTTAATCGTTGCCATCTAAACATACGCTCATAAGCTTTATTCATTAAGCCTATAGTATCACTTAATTGCTCTATAGGACAATTTTTAATAGTTAAAGTAACAAACAGATACCTAACCTTTTTATCTGCCTCTATAGCCTTTAAAACCCCATAAGATTGAATAGCTAATTTTCTTGCTCTTCTCCAATTACAAAATGGACAAAATCTATCTTTACAGGTGTACATCTTATCAAGCTTTTTACTCTGTAAATTTTTATCACTTAAATTTTGATATAATCCAAACTCTAAGTAACGACCACACTCAATAATATCATTAGTTTTTTTCTCATTAAAATATTGATACTTTTCAAGTATTGATTCTTGTAATATCTTTTTCTCTCTAAACTCATGCTCATCTAATAAGCTGTTTATGTTATAATTCATTTAACGGGTTAAAGGCAAATATCTCAAAAA
>JALVYZ010000059.1:0-8132 GCA_027037705.1 bacterium
TTATCCTAAATAAAATATTCCTTTGTATTTTATCTCCAGAAATATCTTCTCTAAATCTATTATTAAAAATATTATTAACATAAATAGTTGCTTTTAGTTTATCTCTAAAAATAGAGATTGTAATGCTTGAATTTACAGAAAGATAATAATCTGTCCTATAATCATATTTTTTTATTGCTGGAAGGTATTTAAAGCTAACACTTCCTTTTAATTTTTTCCCTTTAATTAAAACACCTCCTGATACTTTATATTTTGGGATAAAGGAATTTTTTTTTGAATTATATGTTTTATTTTTTATATTTTGATTATAATAAGATATAAAGAGCTTATAATCTTTATAATCATACTCTACTTTTGAATCAAATCCATAAACACAAAAATCCATTAAATTTTCTGTATTAATATCTATTTGAAAAGGAAAAAAATTAATATTTCCTATAATATTTGGGATATCATAAATTAAATTATAAAAATAAGTAAAATCAAAGTTAATATTATTAATTTTTTTTGTTAGCGAAAATTCTGAAGCTTTAATCTGATAAGAAGATAATTTTCTATTTTTATGGTAATATAGATTAATTTCATTCAAATTATATTGATTTAATATTGGAAGAGTTTCTGAATCAGCATGAAAAGAAAGATTTTGATATTGATATATCATAAAAGGTTTTTTAAACTCTCTTGAATAGCCTAATCTGACTCTAAAACCTGGTTTTTTATAAAGCAAATTCAATTTATAAGAAATCTTATTTCCCAAATCTTTTGTCCTATCATTTTTTAAATATATATTAAAATAAAAATTTTTAAACATACTATAATCATCTTGAATAAAAAAATTTATAGATTCTCTTCTCATACTATCAGATTTAGCTAAATATCCATATTTTAAACGAGCTTCAGCTCCTATTAATATTTTATTTTTTTTTATGTTTATTTTTTTTCTAATAGAAAATTTAGTAAATTTTGAATTAGAATAAATTGAATTAGAGGCTTCAGGAAGAGCCATTAATACATCACCATAGGCAGATTGGTGATATAAGCTTATGTCAAAATCTTTTATTTTGTAATTTATTAAAAAATTAAAATATTTAAAGTTATTTAAATGATTATTAAAGCTAACAATTAGTGGTTTACCCATTACCCCTGTCACTACTGACTCTTTAAAATTTAAATCATTATTCGTATATGAAAATTTAAAATTTAATTTTGAATTTGAAAAATATTTAACTAATTGTGAGCTTAAAAAATATGAATCTTTAGATTTATAATCTGGATCATTCTGGTCGATTCGCTTAAAATACCCATTTATTTTTACATAACTATCCCAGAAATATTTATTTAGTGAGAAAAATGTTTTTTTATAAAATTTAGAGCCTACTTCTTGATAAATATAATTTTCATCTAAATATTCAGGTGATTTTGTTACAATATTAATTATTCCAGCAATATTAGAATTTCCATTTAGAGTATAGGTTGGATTTTTTATAATTTCTATTCTATCAATATCTGAAATTTCAACTGGCAAATTGTATAAATATGTTCTATCATAAAAATTTTCTGAAATTTCCATGCCATCAATTAAAATTAAAGGAGCAATCCTAAAATCAACAGGATAGCCCCTTAATGAAAAATTTGCAGTAGATTCATTAACATGATAAATATTAACTCCAGCGGCAATATCTAATAAATCTGGTATATTATTTATCCCTAATGCTTCAATATCTTCATGTGTAATTATTTCTACATCTGCATTTGATTTAGATAAATCCTGTGTAAGGAATGTTGATGAAATAACTTCTGGTAAATTAGAATTTGAATTTAAATCTATACATAAAATTAAAAAAAAAATAAAAAAATAACAAACTAATTTCTTTTTCATTGTTATAAAAATAGCATATCTGGAGAAAGATTGTCAATAATTTAATAAAATGGAATTAATATTATGCTATTTTAATCCAATAATTTTATGTAATTGTAAGTGTAATCTTACATAATTTAATTTTTTTTCTAATATCCAATTTGCGAGTTTTTTAGGGGACAATAAATTATAAACTGGTGAAAGAGAAATATTTTTAACAAGATTATAAATTTTATATTTTTCTATTACATTAATTGACCATTTAAAATCTTCATAATTTGAAATTACAAATTTTATCTCATCATTAAAATTAATATAATTGAAATTTTTGAAATTATTTTTAGTACATTCTCCACTTGAAGGTGTTTTTATATCAATAATTTTAATCGCATTTTTATTTATTTTATCAACTAAAACTGAACCATTGGTCTCAATTAATACATTAAATTTATTATTAATAAGTGAGTCTATTAAAAAGTAAATATTTTCTTGGATTAAAGGCTCACCTCCTGTTATTAAAACATTTTTTAATTGTGAAGATTTAACATTTTCAATAATTTCACTAATTTCAATAAATTCACCATCTTCATAAGCATATTTTGTATCACAATATTTACATCTTAAATTACATCCTGAAGTTCTAATAAAAAAAAAGGGGAATCCTGAAAAACTTGATTCCCCTTGAATGCTTATAAACATTTCATTAATTTTTAGTTTCATTTTGTTTTTTTCTCAAAAAATAATAGAATTGGGCTTGCAATATAAATAGAAGAGTATGTACCAACAATTATCCCAATGAGTAATGCTAATGCAAAATCATGAATTACCCCACCGCCAAAAATAAACAATGCTAAAACAACAAATAGTGTTGTTCCAGAAGTTAAAATTGTTCTTGATAGTGTTTCATTAATACTTTTGTTAATTATATTTGGGAAATTCCCTTTTACAAATTTTTTCATATTTTCCCTTATTCTATCAAAAACAATGATTGTATCATTTAAAGAATAACCAACGATTGTAAGAAAAGCTGCTACAACTGTTAAATCAAATTCTTTATTTAAAATTGAGAATATCCCAAGAGTAATTAAGACATCATGAAATAATGCTATAACAGCACCAAGAGCAAATCTAAATTCAAATCTAAGAGTAACATAAATCAATATCCCAATTAATGAGATCAAAATCGCTATTGCACCTTTTCTCCTTAAGTCTTTCCCAATTTTTGGTCCTACCATTTCTACTCTTCTTATTTCAAAAGAATTTTTGCCAAAAGTTTCTGTTAATTTTTTCTTTAAATTTTGTTGTAATTGCTCTGTATCAGCTTTAGTTAATGAGTATCTAATTAAAAATTCATTTCCAGAATCTCCAAAATTCTGAATCCTTGCTTTTTTTACAACTTTTCTTAAATCATTTATTGTTACAGGTTTGTTAAATTTGACCTGAATAATTGTTCCACCTGCAAAATCAATTCCATATTTTAGTCCCTTTTTCATGGTAATTGAAATTAATCCAATTATAATTATTGCAAGGGAAATAGATATGAAAATTTTCCTTTTTGAGACAAAATCTATATTAACACCTGGTTTAATAAATTCCATTATTTCTTACCTCCTGGCATTTGTATCCCAATTCCAATTTTTGACCTCTTTTGTAGTAGAGAATCAAATAAAAATCTTGATACAAATACCCCTGTATATATACTTGTTATAATCCCAATTGAAAGAGTAACTGCAAATCCTTTAATTGGTCCAGTTCCATATTGATAGAGAACAATTGCAGCAATAAGAGTTGTTACATTAGCATCTACAATAGTTAAAAATGCTCTTGAAAATCCATTTTCAACTGCGCTTCTAAATGGTTTTTTTAATCTAATCTCTTCTCTTATTCTTTCAAAAATTAACACATTTGCATCAACAGCCATACCAATTGTTAAAATAATACCTGCAATACCAGGTAAAGTTAATGTTGCTTCAAATGCCGCGAGACATGCAAGTATTAAAATTAGATTAAAAACTAATGCTATGTCTGCTATGAAGCCAGCTGTCCCATAGTAAAAAACCATAAAAACTAATACAATTGCACCACCTATAACCATTGAGAAGAAACCTTTTTTAATAGAATCTTTCCCCAATGATGGTCCTACTGTTCTTTTTTCAAGTATTTTTACAGGCGCAGGCAATGCTCCAGCTCTTAAAACAATCGCTAAATCATGAGCTTCTTTTGTAGTAAATCTACCTGTTATTGAAGCTCTTCCACCAGAAATTCTTTCCTGAATAACTGGGGCTGAATAAACATTGTTATCTAAAATTATTGCTAATTTTCTACCAACATTTTCAGCAGTGATTTTATCGAAAATTTTTGCACCTTGAGAATCAAATTCAATAGCAACATATGGCTCATTATATCTTGTATCAATTTGCACTCTTGCATCTTTGATATATTCACCGGTTAATAGAACTTTTTTATAAACAACAATCGGTGTTTTAGAAATTATCTTCCCAAATTCATCTTTATTTATCTTATAAAGAACTTCACAATCTTCTGGGATTTTACCATTTTTAATGTCTTGCGGAGAAATATTTTCATTAACTAATTTAAATTCCAACCTTGCAGTTTTTCCAATAATTTTTAGTGCTCTATCTGGGTCTTTAATTCCAGGCAATTCAACTAATATCCTTCTTTCTCCAAGTGCTCTAATTTCAGGCTCTGTCACTCCAAACTGGTCAATTCTGTTTCTGATTGTTTCAACAGCTTGTTCAACAGAATATCTTTCAAGATATTTTTTATATTTTGGAGTAAAAGAAATGATGACTTTATTTTGAGTGTCTTTTACAATTTCAAAATTTTTATATTGATCTGCAATTATTCCTCTTATTTGAGTTATATTATTATATGGAGAAATAATTTCTAAATTTAAACCTTTTCTTATTATTTTTTCAAATTTTATATTATTTTGTTTAAGTGTTTCTTTTATATCATCAATATATCTATCTAAATTAGCTTTTAAAGCTTCATCTGTTTCTACTTCCAAAATTAAATGCATCCCCCCTTGCAAATCCAAACCTAAATGGATTTTATTTGTAGGAAAAATTTTTTGCCAAAATTGAGGAAGATTTGGAGTAACAGAAGGAATTAAATAGATAATAGCAAAAATAATCGATAATGCAATAATAATCCCACGGATTTTCAGACTACGGATCATTTTTTGACCTCTTTATTTGGATTTTTTTGACCATTCAATTTTGTACTTACAAAGTTTCTTGCAACTTTTACTTTAACATTTTCAGCCACTTCTAATGTTATAAAATCATCTGTTATCCCAACAATTTTGCCATATAAACCGCCAGAAGTTATAATTTCATCTCCCTTTTGTAAATTCTGAATCATTTCTCTATGTTGTTTTGCCCTTTTTTGTTGTGGTCTAATTAATAAAAAATAGAAAACAACAAAAATTAATATAATTGGGATAAATCCTGCAATTGGATTTGGTTGTCCTCCTGCAGCTTTTCCTGCAGCATATAATGTTTCGACTAACATAATTTCCTCCTAAAATTTTTGTTTAATTTATAAACTAAATCCGAGCATATGAATTAATATGCTCGGATTAAATATTAATTGGTATATTTTAGCTTTAAAATAAAATAGCTAATTAATTTTCCTGCATGAATGTTTCTTCATAATCTCTTTCAAGTTTATCTAAGTGCTTCTTTTCTTCATCTCTAAGTTTTTCAAAAAGATAAGACATTTTACTACCTTTACATGCATTCATTAAATTGGTATAAAATTTAATCGCCTTTTTTTCACTTGTAATTGCATAAAGGTAAATATCTTGTAAAGAAGAGTCCTCAGAAATTTTATTTTCTTCAACTAAATACTCAGAGAAACTAAATCCTTCAGGGACATTACCTTCACCTAATTCTAATACTTCTTCATCAAGTAAAGCTTTTTCTAATTTATATTTATGTTCTAATTCGTCAGCTGCTAACTCTTTTAATAGGACCTTTGCTCCTTTATCCTGAACTTTCTTTGAAGCCATATAATAAGTTTGAAAAGCATCTTCTTCTGCTTTTATTGCAACTTTTAGAGCCTCTTCAAAGAACATACAATATTCTTGCATTTTGCACCTCCATCATAGAATTGTTTTTTCGCTTATCAAAACATAGCTATTCTGTCAATTTTTATTTTTACTCTTCTAATATTGCTATTGCTACAGCATAATTCCTATCATGAGAAATAGATGCTGAAATTTTTTTATTTTCTACAAAACAGAATGGCCTTCCTGATTTTTCATATTGAATTGAAAAATCTTTAAAATATATTTCACCATTAAAACATTTAATAATTGCCTCTTTTAGAGCAAAGATTCCTGCTAATTTTTCAATTTTTCTTTTTTCTTTTGAAATTTTATTAATTAAATTTATCTCTTCTTCTGTTAAAAATTTTTTTAAAAATTTTTCATTATATTTTTTATAAATTTCTTCAATTCTTGTTATTGCAACTAAATCAATTCCTACTTTCATTGTAAAATTTTTATTATTAATAATGTAAGATCATCAAATTGTTCTACATCACCACAAAATTTGGTAATATCATTTAATATTTCAAGTTTAATTTTTTCTGGATCGTATGTAGAAAATTTCTTTATTAAATTAATTAGTCTATCAAGTTCATATCTTTCACCTTCTTCATTAATGGCATCTGGTAATCCGTCTGAAAATGTTATAATCAAATCATTTTTATTAATATTAAATTTTTTAACTTCAAATTCTACATCTTCAAACATACCAATAGGTAAATTTTCTGAAGGATATTTGTTTATCTTTTCATTTTGACTATCAAAATGAATAATATCAGTATGTCCTGCATTAATAAGTTCAACTGAATGATTTTCTAAATCAATATCAAATATTCCTAATGTAAAATATTTTTCGTCTAAATCCTCTCTACAGATAATATTATTGATCTTGTAAAGCACTTTTTGTAAATTTTTAAATTCTAAAATAAAAGTTTTTAACAAAGACATAGCCATAGTAGTAAGCAATGCAGCAGGAACTCCTTTTCCAGAAACATCCCCAACAAAAGCTGTAATTTTATTATCATCAGAAATTAAGTAATTATAAAAATCTCCTCCTACACTTCGTGCAGGGATAGAGAAACCTCCAATAAAAAATTTTTCTGTTGAAAAATTTTCAGCTGGTAAAAATTTTTTTTGAAGATTGGCAGCTATTTTTAATTCTGTTAGTAATTTTTCTTTATCTAATGAATCTTTAAAAAAAATTGCATTTTCAATTCCTATAGCTGCTATTTGAGTCAAAGTTTCTAAAGTTGCTTTAGTTATTTCAATAGAATCAATATCTATTTTGAAGTTTATTAATATCAAAACTCCAAGGTCTTTATTTTTAGTATAAAGTGGTAGTCCAATAAAGGATTTAATATTAAACTTTTCTTTTAACAAAAATTCATACTCTGGATGTGTTGATAAGTCTTCAATTAAGACTATCTCTTTATTATCAAATATTTCCTCAACTAAAGGTTTATTAGTATTTTTATTTATTATTTTTATTAATACACCTCTTGGGACTCCCCATGAAATTTGTTCATGTAAAATATTGCTTTTCTTTAAACATATAACTCCAACATCTCCATTAACAAGCTTTACTGCATTTTCTAAAATTTTTGTTAGAAGAATCTCAAGGTCAAAATTTCCCAGCAATTCACCTATTTCTTTTATTAAGTCAAGTTGTAATTCATTTGCCAATAATGAGTTTTGATAATATTTAATTAAATTTAGTTTTTGTACAGCAATTGCAATATGTTTGAATAATTTTTTTTGGAATTCATTTAAAGGAGAATCATCATGAATTAACAATAAGAAAGAAGTGTTATCTATTTCATATTTATATTGATAATATACAGTTACTTCATTTAACTCATAAGGTAAAGAGTCTTTTATTTCAGTATCAAAAAAAAATTTTTCCTCTAAAATTGTTGAAAATATATTAGAATAACTGAATTCATCACTATCATAAGTTAATAATGTAAAATTAAATTTATAAAATGATTTAATATATTCAAATAATTGCTCTATATCGTTAATCTTATACAACTCAATTAAAATATCATCTGTTTTCATTAAAATAGCTCTAAATTTTCTGATAATTTTTTACAATTATTATAAATTTTTTGAAAATTATCAATAGATAATCCAAGAAAAGATAACGCTTCATTTTTTTTATTTTCATCAAATTCAACAATTTTAAAATTTAAAATATCT
>JALVYZ010000059.1:8142-15562 GCA_027037705.1 bacterium
AATTAGAAATTGCAACATTTTTATTCAGGTTTTTATTTGTTAAGTGATGATTTCCAATGATTTCTTTATGGACATCAGGCAAATTCCATTTTTCAGCTATTAATTCTCCTACTTCTTGATGATTAAGATAAAAATAACCTTTTTCAATTTCAATTAGTGTGAATTTAGAATCAAAATTTTTAAAAAATTGCAAATTTTTATCTTTTGCCAAATTTCCTATAATTAATTTTCCAATATCATGAAGAAGACCACCAATAAAAATCTCCTCCTGAATTTTTGTATCATAATCTAAATATTTTGAGATCTCTTTTGAAAAACAAGCTGTAAAGTAACTATGTTTCCATAATTCATTTTTTTTATAATTATATGCAGGTAAACTTACATTTAACAATTTTGATGCATAAGCACTATAAACAACACTTTTTAATGTATCAAGACCCATATATGCAACGCTTTCTGAAATAGTTGAAATTTTTCTGCTTAAAGAAAAAAATGGAGAGTTGATTATTTTTAAAACTTTTGCAGTAATTACCTGATCTTTTTTTATTACTTCTTCAAAATCTGATGCATTACTCTTCTTATTATTAATAAGCCTTTCAATTTCACTAATAATAGCAGGGAAGGGGGGTAATTGTTCAATTTTTCTATTAATTTCATTTATGATTTTATTCTTTTTTAAAATATTAATATCTTTTACATTACTTTCTTCTAATCCTAAAATTTTCAAAATTCTTTTAAGTAAATCATTTTTATCAAATGGATAAATGAGAAAAGAGGAAATTCTATATTTTTTTGCTTTTTGTAAAATATCTTTTGTTGGCTTTGTATGATAGGCAATTATTGGAGTTCTATAATCATTAACTACCTCTCTTACCCATTTGGTAAAATAAAAAGGTTGAAAATTACCAAATACGGGATTTGTAATTATTAGATCAGGTTTTGATTTTTCATATTCTTTTTTTAATTTAGTAAAAGAATTAATAATTTCTACATCAAAGTTATAGAAATCAAGGAAATTTTTTAAATCATTTGCAATTTTTTCATCTTTTTCTATAATTATAATTTTCATCTATCTAAACTAAATCTTTTATATTCTCCGCAGAAACATCATTTAATTTCATATACTTTCCATCCATTAACCTTGCAAGCTCCCAGGAATATCCAAAAGCAAGATGGTCAGTTTCAGTATCTAAAATTATTGTTTTTATGCCTAATTTTTTTATGTATATACCAAAAATTTCAGCTTGGTCAAGGCAATTTTTATCTTCATATGGGACATTACCTCTGCCATCTGATACTAAAAACATTATAAAATTGCCATCTGGATTTTTTATTTTTTCCTGTTTTAAAACTTTATACGCTAATGCAAGACCGTGCGCCAATGGTGTTTTGCCACCAGTTGGCAGATTATCAAGTTTTTTCTTTGCAATATGGACACTATTAGTAAATGGTAAAATCAATTTAGCATCATTCACCCTAAAAGAAATTAATCCAACTTTATCTCTTTTTTGATAAGCATCAATTAGTAAAGAATAAATTAAAGATTTTACTTTTATCATCTGCTGTTTTACTCCCATAGATCCACTTGAATCTACAACAAAGAGAATAGTTGAACCTTGTAAGTTCTCCCTTAAATTTTCTTTTATATGTTCAGGTTTAACTTTAAAATTTATTCCTGTTTGAATTGCTGCTGTTTTGATTGTTGGAATAATAGCAATATCAGATGTTTTTTGAAAAGGAGTTTTATAACCAATTACTTTTCCTTTTTTCTCTTTTAATATAGCAGTGGTTCTTTTTCCAGACTTAAAATTACTCTTCTTTTTGGACTTGTAAGTAATATTTTTTATTTTGAAAGGTTCACCTGTTTCAAAAACTTTAAACTTTACTTCTACTTCTTCATCTATTTCACTTGACTTTGATTTTTGTTTTTTTTTTCACTAAATATTAAATCTGAATCTATCTCTTTTTCTAATTTAGTTTCTTTTTCTTTAACCTTTTTTATTGCTCTTTCTATAACATCTGTTTCAACTTCCAATTCATCAAATGGATTTTTTCTCATTCTATGTGGAAGAGCAATTTTAGCAGCTATTCTTATATGATTTTCAGAAACATTTTTATCTCCATAATATGCTGCTAAAGCCTTAGCAGTTTTTTCCATAACAATGTCTGCTCTATGACCATCAACATTCATATCTATGGAGATTTGAGCAATCATTGTTAATATTTCATCGTTGACTTTGACCTTTTTCAAGTTCTTTTTTGCCTTTACAATCATTTGTGAAAGTTTTTTATCAAATTTTTGCCATTTTTTTATGAATTTTTCTGGATTTTTTTCAAATTCTTCTCTTCTTTTTATAATTTCAATTCTTTTAGACACACTCTTAATACCCTCAATTTCAACACATAATCCAAATCTATCAAGAAGTTGTGGTCTGAGGTCACCTTCTTCTGGATTCATTGTCCCTATTAAAACAAAATTACTTGGATGAGAAATGGAGATTCCCTCTCTTTCAATGTAATTTTTACCCATAGCAGCAGCATCTAAAATTGTATCAATTATATGATCGCTTAAAAGATTAACTTCATCAATATAAAGAATCCCTCTGTTAACTTCTGCCAATATACCAGGTTCAAAACTTTTTATTCCTTCTTTTAAAACTTTTTCAATATCAATTGTTCCAATAACTCTATCTTCAGTTGCTCCTATCGGCAAATTTACAACTTTAATTTTTCTATATTCATATTCAATATCTTTTTTATGTTTCAATTTTTCAACACATTCTTCACATAAATTGTTAACATCATCTGGATCGCAATTAAATCTGCATCCTTTAACAACTTTTATTTCAGGTAATAAATTTGCAAGAGACCTTACTGCTGTCGATTTTGCAGTTCCTTTTTCCCCTCTAATTAAAACTCCTCCAATTGATGGGTCAATTATATTTAAAATTAATGCTAATTTCATTAAATCCTGGCCAACAATAGCAGAAAAAGGGTATATATAATTCATATCTTTAACCTCTCATTTAACATTAAAAAATCAACTATTACAATCGCAGTCATTGCTTCTATTACAACATTAATTCTTGGAATAGCGCATACATCATGTCTTCCTTTAATTTTAATTGTGGTTTCATTTCCATTAATGTCAATAGTTCTCTGTTGAATTGATATTGACGGAATTGGTTTTATAGCAACTCTAAATAAAATATCTTCTCCAGTAGTAATTCCTCCTAATATCCCACCAGCATTATTAGTGATAAATCCATTTTTAGAAATTTCATCATTATTTTCAGAACCTTTAATTTCAGCAACTTTAAATCCTTTTCCAAATTCTATTCCCTTTGTTGCACCAATGCTTAAAATAGCATGAGATAAAACAGCATCAAATTTATCAAAAATAGGTTCTCCAAGTCCTGCTGGAATATTTTTTACCACACATTCAACAATTCCACCTATTGAATCACCTTCTTCTTTTACTTTATCCAAAAATTTCAAAATTTCATTAATTTTACTATGATCAGCAAAATATAAAGGTCTATTATAAATGTTATTTAAATCAACTTTCTCTGCTTTAATATTTCCAATCTGTATAGTATAACAAATAATTTCAATATTATATTTTTCTAAAATCTTTTTTGCTATAGCACCAGCAGCAACTCTTGCAACAGTTTCTCTTGCAGAAGCCCTTCCACCACCACGCCAGTCTCTTATCCCAAATTTTTTTAAAAAAGTAAAATCTGCATGTCCAGGTCGAAAGATATTTTTTAACTTGTCATAATGTTGGGATTTAATATCTTTATTATAAACAATAATTGTTAAAGGAGTGCCAGTAGTTTTACCATTAAAAATACCAGATAAAATTTCAACTTTATCAATCTCTTTTCTTGGTGATGAAAACCTAAATTGACCAGGTTTTCTCTTTTCAAGTTCTTTGTTTATATATTCTTCTGTAATTTCAATATTTGGTGGAACTCCGTCAATTGTGACTCCAATTGCTTTTCCGTGAGATTCACCCCATGTTGTTATTTTAAAAATTTTCCCAAAACTATTCATTTTTTTTTAAATACCATTCTCTAATTTTTGTCTTCTGTATTTTCCCAGAACCAGTTTTTGGCAATTCTTTTACAAAATCAACAGATTTTGGAGCTTTATATCTTGCTATTTTACTTTTTACAAAATCAATAATTTCCTGTTCTGTAGCTTGCATCCCTTCTTTTAAAACAATTACTGCTTTAACAGCTTCTCCCCATTTTTCATCAGGAACACCTATTACAGCTACCTCTAAAACTGCTGGATGTTCATATATAACATTTTCAACCTCAGTAGAATAAACATTTTCTCCACCTGTAATAATTATATCTTTTTTTCTATCAACGATATTAACATATCTTTCTTTATCAATTGTAGCCATATCACCTGTATGAAGCCAACCATTCTTTATCGCTTTTTGAGTTTCTTCGGGATTTTTCCAGTATCCAGGAGTAACAATATCTCCTTTAACTATTATTTCACCTACTTCTTTATCATTAGGTTCAACATCTTCTCCTTTTGAATTAATAACTCTTAATTTTACACCAAGAAATTCCCTTCCTGTTCTTGCTTTATATTTAAATTGTTCTTCTGGAGGTAATTTTTTAAGATGTTCTTTCAAAATAGAGACTGTTAAATAGGGACTTGTTTCTGTCATTCCATAAGTTTGAATATAGTCACATTTGAACTTTTCCATTATTCTTTTAACAAGTTCAGGTGCAATAGGCGCTCCACCACTTAATATAACTCTCAAACTTGATAAATCATAATTTTCAATTTTATCTGAATTAACAAGCAAATTTAGCATAGTTGGGACCATATTTGAAATAGTTATTTTTTCTTTTTCTATTAATTCAAAAACTTTTTCGACTTCAAAATCATTTAAAAAAGTATGGGATGCACCAGCTCCAGTAAACGCAAAAGTACTCCAAGCATCAGCAAGATGAAACATCGGTGCTGCATGAAGCCAGTTATCATCATCTTTTATACAAAATTCTCCTATAGCACATATTGAATGAAAGCAAACATTTTTATGAGTTAACATCACTCCTTTGGGTTTTCCAGTAGTACCACTGGTATAATAAAGATGGGCTATATGAGAGTCATCATATTCAACTTCTTGAAAATTAGTATCTTGTAAAGAAATAATATCTTCATAATCTTTATCAGTCCAGATAATTTCAGGAAGCTTATCTTTTATTTTATTTAATTCATCTTCATATCTTGTATGAGCAATGAGCAACTTTGTTTCTGAATTTTCTAAAATATATAAAATTTCATTTGCTGATAATCTTACATTAATTGAATTTAAAATTAATCCACATAAAGAAGCAGCATAATAAACTTCATAATAATAATGACAATTAAAATGAATTATTGATATTACATCACCTTTTTTTAAGCCTTTATTTTGTAAAAATTTTGCTAATTTTTTAATTCTCTCAAATGTTTCTTGATATGTAATTTTTAAATCATTACAAATAATTGCAGATTTGTTTGGATATAACTTTGCAGCTTTTTCTAAAAAATTATGTATTAACATAACTTACCTCGTATATTTAAAATTATCAAAAAGATTTGCTTGATATGAAAAAGAGAAAACGGGGACGATGGGATTTGAACCCACGGCCTCTGGCGTGACAGGCCAGCGCTATAACCTGGCTTAGCTACGCCCCCGAATTTATACATAATATAGGCGGAACAGGGATCGAACCTGTGACCCCCGGCTTGTAAGGCCGGTGCTCTCCCAGCTGAGCTATCCGCCCGTTAATAAAAATATAATATGTTATACTGCGTCTTTTAGACCTTTTCCTGGTCTGAATTTTGGTGCTTTTGTTGCAGGAATAGTGATTTCTTCTCCAGTTTGAGGATTTCTACCTTTTCTTGCAGCTCTTTGAACAACTTCAAAAGTCCCAAATCCAACTAAGCTAACTTTTTCGCCAGCAGCTAAAGCTTCTTTTACTGTGTCCATGAATGCATTAAGAGCTGCTTCTGCATCTTTTTTGCTTAAGTTTGCTTTTTCAGCAATTTTTGCAACTAATTCAGCTTTTGTCATTTTTATCTCCTTTAATTAGAGGATTTGTGCAGTTTATAATTATCTTTTTTAAATTTGTCAAGACTTTTTTTAAAAACTTTTAAGAAAAATTTTTACAGCCTCTTGCCATTGTGAAAAAGCATTAAAACCTATTAATTTTAAATTAAAATTTTCAAGTACTGAATTTTTAGGTCTTTTAGCTGGTCTTGGAAATTCTTCTGTTGAACAGGGAATTACTTTAGTTTTTATATTTAAATTTTTAAATATATATTTTGTAAATTCATACCAGGTACAACTCCCTTCACAAGTAGCGTGATAAAGTCCAAAATAAGTTGTAGGTAATAATATATGAATTTGTTTACAGATTTCAATAGTACTTGTAGGTGTTACAAATTGGTCATTTACCACTTTTAACTCATCTTTTTCTCTTGCAAGATTTATAATTGTTTTAATAAAATTTTTACCATATTTTCCATATACTCCACTTACCCTTAAAATAAAAAACCGCTCATTATGTTCTTTTACCATAACTTCACCATAATATTTACTTTTTCCATAAATTGATATTGGATCTGGTTTATCATATTCTGTATATGGAGAATCTTTTTCACCATTAAATACATAATCTGTACTTATATGAAAAAGTTTTGCATTTATTTCATTTGAGATTATAGAGATATTTTTTGCTCCTATTGTGTTAATTAAAAAAGCTTTATTTATATTTTTCTCGCATTCATCTACAGCAGTGTATGCAGCACAATTAATAATAACATCTGGCATAATTTCTTTTGTTATTTTATATGATAAATCTAAATTTGAAATATCCATTTCTGATGAAGAGAAAGAATAAACTTGAAAGCCTTTATCTTTTAAAAATAAAGTTAAATCAGTTCCTAATTGACCTTTGCCACCTGTTATTAATATCTTCATATTAACACTTTAATATATTATGTAGTTCATTTAAATCATTTAATTTTTTTATTCCAGCTATATCTTCAAAACTCTTCCAGGAATAAACAGGTTTCCCTAATTTTAATCCAATTGCAATTTCTGATAAAGTTCCATAACCTTTTCCAATTGCTATTATCAACTCTGAAGTTGTAACAATAATAACATTTCTTGCATGTCCCATATTTGTTGCAATAGGAATATCAACATATTGATTAGCATCTTTTATTGAATTAGTAGGTAAAATTCCTATTGTTAATCCGTTTTTTGACTTAGCCCCTTTACAAGCTGCTTCCATCACTCCATACAGACCGCCACAGATTAATTTATGTCCTTTTTCTGCAATTATCTGCCCAATTTTAAAAGCATCATTATATAGTTCTTCTTTACAGCTCGAAACTCCTA
>JALVYZ010000060.1 GCA_027037705.1 bacterium
TCTATCGAACTTAACAATTTGACAAAAGGGGAAAATTTTGCTACCTGGGATGGAAAAGATGCAACTGGGAATATTGTTCCAGATGGTATATATAAATATGAAATTATTGCCTATAATAGTGAAGGAGATAAAGTAGATTATACAAGTTACGGCTCAGGTCTTGTAACAAGTCTTAAATTTGACCCAGATACAAATGAAGCATTGTTTAAAGTTAATAATGAAGAAATCTCTATTGATAAAATTATTTCTATTGCTGATAATTGAGGTTGTTCTTTGTAATATTTCATATGGAAAAATAGTTGATGGAATTGCAGCTATTGTAAATAATGAAGTAATAACAATAAGTGAGTTAAATGATAAGTTAAAACCTTATAAAGAAAAAATCCTTTCTTCAAACCTTTCTCCAAAAGAGAAGGAAAAAGAATTCATTAAAATAAGAAATAAAATATTGGATAAATTAATAGATGATACCTTAATTTTACAATTTGGGAAAAAATTAGGATATAATGTATCTGATGAAGAAGTTGATGAGGTTATTAAAAATATATTAAGGAAAAATGGAATTACAATTGAACAATTAAAAGAAGCTCTTGAAGAAAATGGCATTTCATTTAAATCATATAAAGAAAATCTTAAAAAGGAAATTTTAATTGCAAGAATCGTAAATTCTTATGTGAGAAAAAATATTAAAATTCCAAAAGCAGAGATTGATAAATATATAAAAGAAAATTTTAAAATTGATGAAGAAGCTGAATATCATATTCAACAAATTCTTTTTTTAAAAAGAAATTTGGATAAGGATAAAGAAAAAATTCAAGATGCTTTAAATTTATTGAAACAGAAAGTTCCTTTCTCAGAAGTAGCTAAAAAATTTTCAGAAGGTCCTTTTAAAGACCAGGGTGGAGATTTAGGTTATTTTAAGAAAAAAGATTTACTACCAGAAATAGCAGAAGCTTTAACAAAAATGAAAATTGGTGATATTAAAGTTGTTAAAACTAAATTAGGTGTACATATTATAAAACTTGTTGATATTAAAAGTAAAAAACAAAAAATGTCATTAATTATGAAAAAAGCTGAAGAAGAGTTGAAGGATAAAAAATTTAGTCAAAAATTACAGGAATGGATAAAAGAATTAAGGAAAAATGCATTAATTATAAAAAAAATATAGCAATAACATTAGGGGATCCTGGAGGGATTGGACCTGAAATATTATTAAAATCTATTGATGATGAGATTTTATTAAAATCTAATATAGTTGTTATTGGTGTTATTGATGTAATTGAGAAA
Source organism: bacterium (assembly GCA_027037705.1). Classification (GTDB taxonomy): domain Bacteria; phylum DYJV01; class DYJV01; order DYJV01; family JALVYZ01; genus JALVYZ01. The sequence continues at coordinate 1,288 of JALVYZ010000060.1, forward strand.
GCTGCAAAACTTGTAAATTTTAATAAAAATTTTAATATTATAAAAAACTTTGATGAAATTAAAGAAGATTGTGTAAATATTTTTAATATAGAACTTCCATCCCACAATTTTACCTATTGCTCCACATCAAAAATAAATGGATATGCTGCGTATAAGTTTATAGAAGTAGCAATAAAATTAGCAATGAACAAAATTGTAGATGCTATAGTTACATGTCCTATTAGTAAGAAAGGACTTAATTTGGCTTCCTTTAATTTTAATGGGCATACTGAAATTTTGGCTGAATTTTCAGGAACAAAAAAATACAGAATGATGTTTGTAAATGATAAAATAAAAATAATATTACATACAATTCATATTCCGTTAAAAGATGTTCCTGATAATATAAATAAATCAAAAATTATTGAGACTATAGATATAGGTTATAGTTTCTTAAAAAAAAGATTTGATATCATTTCTCCAAAAATCTATGTTTCAGGGTTAAATCCTCACGCAGGGGAAGATGGAGTTATTGGAGTTGAAGAGATAAATGAAATAAAGCCTGCGATAGAAGATATGCAAAATAAAGGGATAAAAGTTTTTGGTCCATTTCCACCTGATACAATTTTTTTCAAAGGGTTAAATGATAAAGTTGATTTAATTGTATCTATGTACCATGACCAAGGTTTAGCTCCATTAAAAACATTAGATTTTTTTGGGACTGTGAATATTACAGCTGGTTTGCCTTTTATTAGAACTTCTCCAGATCATGGTACTGGCTTTGATATTGCTTGGAAAAATATTGCAAATCCTACAAGTATGAGAAAAGCATTAGAATATGCAATTATATTTAAAAAATAACTTGACATAATAATTTAAATAAATTAATAAAGAAATTTTGGTAAGGGCCTATAGCTCAGGTGGTAGAGCTACCGGCTCATAACCGGTAGGTCCCAGGTTCAAATCCTGGTGGGCCCACCATTTTTTATTAATGAAAACAGAAGAGATTGTATCAGAATTAGAAAAATTAGCTCCTCTTAGCATTCAAGAATCTTGGGATAATTCAGGTTTACAAATTAAATCTCATGATGAAAATATAAAATCAATAGCTTTAACCCTTGATATTACAATTGATTCTCTAAATTTTGCAAAAGAAAATAACTGCAATTTAATTATTTCTCATCATCCTTTATTTTTTTCAAAATTTAAAAATTTATCAATTGATTCCTATATTGGAAAAATTATCAAAGAGTGTTTTGATTCAAAAATTAATATAGTATCGTTTCATACAAACATTGATGCGGCAAATGGAGGGTTAGCAGATTTTGTATCAAAAAAACTTGAGTTAAAGAATATTACATCTTTAGAAAAAAAGAATATTAAAAAGTTTAAAATTGTTACATTTATTCCTGAAGATTATTTAGAAAAATTTTTACAATATTTTATTGATAAAGAAGTTTCAATTATTGGTAATTATAAAGCCTGCTCCTTTTATAATTCTGGAAAAGGGACTTTCTATCCAATGGCAAATTCATCACCCTTTATAGGTGAAAAGGAACAGTTAAATAAAATTCCTGAATATAAATTAGAATTTTATGCTAATGAATTGGAATTAGGTAATATAATAAAAGAAATTTATAAGCTTCATCCTTATGAGATGCCTGCAATTGATGTTTTTCAAAATTTTTTTAATGGTAATAACAATAAAATCGGATTTGGGAGAGGGGGTTTTTTAAAAAGTGAAATGAATTTTGAAAAATTTTTAGAATTTTTATCTAAAAAATTGAATATAAAGAATTTAAGATATGTTAAAATTAATAACAATAAAATTAAAAAAATAGCTATTTGTCCGGGAAGTGGAATGAGTTTAATTGAGGAAGTAAAGAAATTTTCTCCAGATGTGTACATCACTGGAGATATGAAATATCATGAAGCTTTTATGATTAAAGAACAAAAGTTGTTTAATTTAGTTGATATAGGTCATTTTGAAAGTGAGATTTTCTTTGTAGAATTAATGAATGATTATTTAAAAAATAAAGTTGATCTACCTATATTTATTTATAATCAGAAATCTGTTTTTGAATATTTTTAATAAAAATTTTAATAGAGGGGTTAATTATGAATAAAACATTTGAAACTTTGTCTCAATTAGAAAAGGTTGATAAAGTTATCGCTGATTTTCAAAAGGAATTAGATGCATTGCCACAAGAGTTAAAGGTTGTGGAGGATGAGTATTTTGAAGTAAAGGAGTCTTATAATAATCTAAAAAATGAATTAGAATCATTACAAGCTGAAAAAAAAGAAAAAGATGATTTATTGGAGGAGAAGAAAGAGTTTGTAAAAAATAGTGAAAGTAAATTATATTTGATTAAAACGTATAAAGAATTTAATGCTGCACAAAAAGAGATAGGCAATGCAAAGAAAGAAATAAAAGAATTAGAAGATGAAATTTTAGATTTAATTGGGAAAATTGAAGAAAAAGAAAAACAATTTAAAGAAGTAGAAGCTAAATTTAATGAAATTTCAAAAAAGTATGAGGATTTAAAAAAAGATGTAGAAAAGAAAGAAAAAGAGATTAAAAATAAGATTGAGGAAGAGAATAATGTTAGAAATAAATTTGTTAGAGATTTAGATAAACAGATACTTGCAGTATACAACCTTATTAGAAGTAGAAGAAATGGGATTGCAATAGTAGAAATAAATTCAAATACATGTAGCGCATGTTATATGAATCTTCCCCCACAGTTAATAATTGAAATTAGAAAGAAAAATAAAATAATTCAGTGCCCTTCTTGTCAGAGGATATTAATCTGGAATGAAGATAATTAAATTATTAGAATTTTTAGAAAATAATTTAGACCTTCAAGAGTTTCTTCATAAAAATCCAGATTATTCTCCCCAAGAAATAAAAGAAATATTTAAAAAATTAAAAGATATTTATATAAAATATCATCAGACACCATACGAACTATACATTGATGGTGCTTCTCGAGGAAATCCAGGTAAGGCAAGTGTGGGGTTTGTTATTTTTAAAAATGGTCAGGAAGTTGTAAGAGATGGGAAATATATTGGGATAAAAACAAATAATGAAGCAGAGTACTTTGCTTTGTTATTAGGATTAAAGAAGTGCTTGGATTTAGGTATTAATAATATTAAAATTTATAGTGATTCTAAATTGCTTGTTAATCAGATAAATGGAACATATAAAATTAAAGATGAAAAATTGAAAAGATTATATAAAGAGATTGAGAAAATTCTCAAAAATATAAATTATAAAATAGAACATATCCCGAGAGAAAAAAATAAAATAGCGGACAACATGGCTAATCAAATATTAGATGATGCTATATAATTACCGAGCACCTAATAAAAACAGGTGCTCGGTAAGGGGAGTGAAATGGGTTTAACAGGTCTTACTAAAAGGTGCTCCAATATATAGGCACCTCAATCTGGGGGAGAGAGAGGCTTGTAGCTGTAACTTGCTTTACTCCTCTTTTTAACAAAATCATAGTTGCTTCAGGTATCGTATAAAAGCCATTATTAATTTCTGATGCAAATTCTACATACTCAAAACTACTTTTTAATTTTTCTAATTCTTCTTCATTGTTAATTTTTTTGTCAATAAAAATGATTTTTCCTTTTTTCATTTTGCACCTCCAAAATTTTTTGGAGGCTAAAGGGCAGGATTTATATCCAGGCAAAAAAAAA
>JALVYZ010000061.1 GCA_027037705.1 bacterium
TTTATACTGAATATTTGGGGGTTTGATTTAATGGAAATGGATAAAATTTTATCTCTTTCAAAAGAACTTGGTGTAAGTCCAGAAGAGATAATTAAAACTATTGAAAGAAAAAAGAAAGAGAAAGAAAATACAGAAAAGTCTCTTGAAGAAGAAATCCGTAAAACTCATCAAAAAGATAAAGAAAAAAATGTTGAAGAATCAAGAATATCAAAAGGTGTAATTAGAAGAAGAAGGAAAAAAGTAGAAGAACCACAGGAAGTTGAGGAAAAGAAGGAAGATAAAATAGAAAAAGTAGAAACAGAGAAAGAAAAGGAAGAAGTAGAAACAGAAAAAAGAAAAGTTGAGAAAAAGAAACCTAAAATTGAAAAAAAGCCTCAAAAAATAGAAGCAAAAGAAATAGATAAAAAACTTCCAATTAAGAAAAGAAAATCAAAACCTAAAACAAAAGAAGTAGATAAAAAACAGTTAGAAGAAATTTTAAAAGCTAAAGAGAAATTAGAAAAAAAATTAAGAGAACAAATTGAAAAGAAAAAAGAAAAATTCGAAGAACAGTTAGAAAAAACAGTTCCCCCTGAACCTATTGAAGAACCAGAAATTGTAGTAAAAAAAGAAAAAAAGAAAAAAGAAGAAGATTTTGCAAAAGAAGATAAACAAAAAAAGAAAAAAAGAAGAAAATTTAAAACTGTTTTTGATAGAAAAAAGAGAATTACAGAAATAGATATTGACGAGGATATGGGTGTTGATATTGATAAAAAGACTGAACATGAAAAGAAAGTTGAAGAAGAGATTGAGACAGGTGAGTTAAAAGAACAAAAAGAAATTAAAAAGGATAAAAAACCAACCAAAGGAATTGTTAAAGAACATAAAAGAAAAATTAAAATAGAAGGAGACACAATTGTTGTTTCTGAACTTGCAAGGCTTTTAAATGTTAAAGCTCCTGAAGTTATAAAAAATTTAATGGCTAATGGAGTAATGGCCACATTAAATCAAGCTATTGATTATGAAACTGCAGCTTTAATTGCAACAGAATTTGGATTTGAACTTGAAAAAGAGGAAGATTTAGAAAGAAAAATTCTTGCAAAATATGAAATTGAAGATAAACCTGAAGATTTAAAACCAAGAGCACCTGTTGTAACAATTATGGGTCATGTTGATCATGGTAAAACCACTTTGCTTGACCAGATTAGAAAAACAAGAGTTGCAGAAAAAGAAGCTGGTGGAATTACTCAACATATTGGCGCATATATGGTTGATGTAAATGGTAATAAAATAACTTTTATTGATACACCTGGTCACGAAGCATTTACAGCAATGAGAGCAAGAGGTGCAAAAGTAACAGATATTGTAATTTTAATAGTTGCAGCAGATGATGGAGTTATGCCACAAACAATTGAATCAATTCAACATGCAAAAGCAGCAGATGCTCCGATTATTGTTGCGATAAACAAAATTGATAAACCAAATGCTAATCCAGAAAAAGTAATTAATCAGTTAATGGAACATAATTTAGTTCCTGAAGAATATGGTGGTGATACATTATTTGTGAAAATTTCAGCCAAAAAAGGTGAAGGAATTGATGAATTATTAGAAGCAATACTTTTACAAGCTGAAATGCTTGACTTAAAAGCAAATCCTAATAAAAATGCTAAAGGATTTATTATAGAATCAAAACTTGAAAAAGGAAGAGGTGCTGTTGCAACTGTTTTAATAACAGAAGGGACATTAAAAGTTGGGAATTCAATTGTTGCTGGAAAGTATTATTGTAAAGTTAGAAGTATTATTGATGATAAAGGCAAAAAAATTAAATCAGCAGGGCCTTCCTGCCCAGTTGAAATTTTAGGATTTTCTGGAGTACCTGAAGCTGGCGAACTTGTAATTGCTCTTGATAATGAAAAAGAGGCTAAAGAGCTTGCTGAATATAGAGCAGAAAAAGAAAAATTAGAAAAAAATGTTGCTAAAAAAGTTTCTCTTGAAGATTTATATGAGCAAATTAAAGAAGGTGAGTTAAAAGAGTTAAATATTATTGTGAAAGGTGATGTTCAAGGTTCAGTGGAGGCAATAAAATCATCTCTTGAAAAGCTATCTAATGACGAAGTTAAAGTAAAAGTAATCGGTTCTGGAGTAGGTGGTGTTACAGAAAGTGATGTATTATTAGCAGAAGCATCAAATGCTATGATAATTGGATTTAATGTTAGACCAGATTCAAAAGCAAGAAAGATTGCTGAACAAAAACAAATTTCAGTAAAGACCTATTCAGTTATATACGATATTATAGATGATATTAAAAAAGCAATGGAAGGGTTGCTGGAACCTGAGGAACAAGAAGTATACCATGGAAGAGCAGAAGTCAGACAATTATTTAATATTCCAAAAGTAGGTGTTGTAGCAGGTTGTATGGTTATTGATGGAAAAATCACTCGAAATTCAAAAGTGAGAGTACTCAGGGATAATGTAATTATTTATGAAGGTGAACTTGCATCACTAAAAAGATTTAAAGATGATGTTAGAGAAGTTGCTGCTGGTTATGAATGTGGGTTGAGGATAGAAAATTATAACGATATAAAAGAAGGGGATATTATTGAAGCATATACTATTGAAAAAATAGCACGAACATTAGAATAAAATGTTTGTAGGTGCAGGAATAATTAAAATTAATATTCCCTATGCTCGTTCATTAAAAGATAAAAGAAAAGTTATTAAAAGCATTATAAACTCAATACAAAGCAAATTTAATATATCAATATCTGAAGTATCATCGCAGGATAATGTTACAGTTGGAGAAATAGGTTTCTCAATGGTATCATCAGATAAGAATTACATTAACAGTCTTTTTGACAAAATTTTAAATATTATAAATGATAATTATGATATTGTTGTAATGAATGAAGATTACGAAATAATGAAATATTAATGGAGAATTAAATGTATGATAGAAATGTAAGAGTTTCCCATTTATTAATGAAAGAAATATCCAGTATGATTATTTTTGGAGAAATTAAGGATCCAAGAATTCACAATATAACAATTACAAAAGTTGAAGTATCAAAAGATCTAAGTAATGCAAAAGTTTATTTTAAAGTTGGTGAAAATATAGATTATAAAGAAGTTGAAAAAGGTTTCAAAAGAGCAAGTAATTTCATTAAAAATACTTTATTTAAAAGATTATCCTTGAAAAAACCTATAAATTTGAAATTTTTTTACGATAACTCTGATAAGTATATTGAAAAGATAGATGAAATTATAGAGAAACTTCATGAAAAATGATTTACTAAAAAAAATTGGAGAAGTTATAAACTCTAATCACTCATTTCTTATTATATCACATAAAAATCCTGATGGTGATACAATTGGTTCTAATTTTGCCCTTTCAGAATCTTTAACAATTGAAGGAAAAGATGTAATTTCTTATTGTGAAAATGATGTTCCAGAAGACTTTAAATTCTTGTTAAATGAAAATATTAACTTTACAAATAAAGTTGAAGATTTTTCAAATAAAAAATTTGATGTTACAATAGCTGTTGATGGAAGTGATAAAAAAAGATTTTCAGAATTTGATTCAATTAGATTATCTTCAAAAATAATTATAAATATAGACCATCATAAAACAAATGAATATTTTGGTGATTACAATTATGTTGATGTTGATGCATGCTCAACAGCATCAATAATTTATGATTTAATAAATATTTTAAATTTTAAAATTAACTTAAATATTGCAAAATCTATTTATACAGGAATTATTACTGATACAGGGTCATTCAGATATTCTAATACTAATAAAAGAACATTTAAAATTGCATCAGAATTAATGGAATATGGAATCAATGCCTGGGAAATCGCAGAAAAAATTTATGAAAATATACCTTATAAAAGAATAAGACTTTTATCTGAAGCCTTAAATAATCTGTATTTGACTGCAAATAATAAAATTGCTATAATGTCAGTTACAAAAAACACTTTAAAAAAGTATAATGCAACATATGAAGATACTGATGGTTTTGTTAATTATGGAAGAAGTATAAAAGGAGTAGAATTATCAATCTTTATAAGAGAAGAAGATAATGGTTGTAAATTAAGTTTTAGGTCAAAAGGTAATATTGATGCAAGTAAATTAGCAGAAGAGTTTGGCGGAGGCGGCCATTTTAATGCAGCAGGCGCATTTATAGAAAAGCCATTAGATGAAGTCTTAAAAATTATTAATAATACAATTTCTTCTAAAAATTATATTTTATAAGGAGGTCAAAAATGAAAAAATATTGTATTTTTTTCCTTTTGGTATTTTTAAGTTTTATATTTTCATGTACTGAAATTTCAACAAATGTCCAGAACAATGGTCAGTCAGTAAATCAAGTAGTAAAATATCAAGGACCAAAAGCAAGAATTGCTGTTGCAAGTTTTAAATGTAAAGCATCTAAATGTTATGAAGGAATTGGTGATGGTTTATCAGATATGCTCACAACTGCACTATTTAACAGTGGTAAATTTATTGTGTTAGAAAGAGGAGAAGGGTTAGAAGCTTTAAAAGAAGAATTGAATTTATCCAACTCAGAGTATGTTGAAAAAGGAAAAGGACCAAAAAAAGGTCTAATGGAAGGAGCAGATATTTTAGTTGTTGGTGCAATTACAGCATTTGAACCAAATGCTTCAGGAATAAAAGGTGGTGTTGGCGGAGGTCCATTAAGAGTTCCATTTTTAGGCGGTATCTTTGGAAAAAAGAAAGAAGCTTATATTGCAGCTGATATAAGATTAATAGATGTTAGAACTGGTAGAATTATAAATGCAACAAAAGTAGAAGGTAAAGCTTCAAGCTGGGGAATAGGAGGAGGAGCTGGCACTATAGTAGGCTCTGTTGCATTAGGTGGAGCTCTTGGAGTTTACAAAAATACTCCAATGGAAAAAGCAGTAAGAGTTATGATTGAAAATGCTGTTAATTCAATTTCCAGATTGGTTCCTGAAAACTATTTTAGATAT
>JALVYZ010000062.1 GCA_027037705.1 bacterium
TCTAATTTTTCTCTAACAGCTTCAATACATTGCTTCATCCCACAAGAAGAAATTTTAAGCCCCATTGGAGTTACTTGATTTTCCTCATTTGCATTTATTAACCTTAGTTCAACAGGATCTATTTTAGCTAATTTTGCAAGTTCATCTATATTTGATTCAATTGCAAATGTTGCTTGAGGATTACCATAACCTCTGAATGCCTGGGCATAAATATTATTTGTGTAAACACATGTAGCTTTGAAGTAAACTGCTGGAACTTTATATAAAGAACTCATTGGGACAAACATAACAGAAGGAGTTGTAGCTCCCCAAGATGTATAAGCTCCATTATCAAGTAAAGCCGTGGCTTCTCTAAATGTTAACTTTCCATTTTCATCACATCCCTGAGTTATTTCAATAATCGTTGGTTGCCTTGGTACCATTCCAACAAATTCTTCTTCACGAGAAAATAAAATTTTCACTGGCTTTCCAGTCATATATGATAAAATTATAGCAATAAAATCATGACAGTGAGTATCAAGTTTATTACCAAATGCACCACCTATTGCTGGAGAAATAACTCTTACTTTTTTGTCTCCAAGTCCCAGGGCTTTCATTAAATCGTAAAAATCAGCTTGAGCTAAAAAAGGAATTTGAGTTGGCATCCATACAGTTAAATTTTTATTTATATCAAACTCTGCAATAATACCTGTTGTTCCCATACAGCAATGATGAACCCATGTAGTTTTGTAAGTGCTTTTGACTATATATTTAGATTTTTTCTTCCATTCATCAATATCTCCATGGGATATTTCCCAATTTAAAGGAAGAATATTTGATTTGTTTCTCTCATGAATAATAGGAGCACCTTCTTTTAATGCTTCTTCAGGAGTAAAAACTCCAGGTAAAGGTTCATACTCTATTTCTATCAAATTAATTGCTTCTTCTGCAATTTCAGGAGATATTGCTGCCACTGCAGCTACTTCATCTTTAAAATTTCTAACTTTATCATATTTTATAACTGGATTGTCTTTCATAAAACCTATTGCAAAATTTTTTACTGGATTGGTATCTCTCGTGAGAATTGCTTTAACTCCAGGAACCTTTTTAGCTTTTGAAATATCTATATTTACAATTTTGGCATGAGCATATTCACTTCTTTTAATTTTAGCATAAAGCATATTTTTTCTTTTCAAATCATGAATATATTGAGCTTCTCCTAATATTTTTTCAGGAGCGTCTAATTTTGGAACTGGCTTCCCTATAAATTTAAAATTACTCATATAAACCTCCTATTTCTTCCATAACGATTTTACTGCATCAATTATCTGAATATAACCTGTACATCTACATAGATTTCCTGCTAATGCTCTTTTTATCTCCTCTTCTGTTACATCTTCTCTATCTTTATTTTCTCTATAAAATGCCTCTGTTGACATAATCATTCCTGGAGTACAGAATCCACATTGAACTGCGCCATTTTCCCAGAAAGCTTTCTGAATTAAACCAAAATCTCCATCATTTTGCATCCCTTCAATGGTAATAACTGTTTTACCGTCAACTTCAACAGCAGGATACAAACAGCTATTTATATTTTTCCCATCTACTAACACAGTACATGCGCCACATTCTCCAATTCCACAACCTTCTTTTACACCTGTTAATCCTAAATTTTCCCTTAAAACATCTATAAGCATTGTATCTTCTCTGACTGCAACTTCAACAACATCTCCATTTAATATAAATCTAATTGTTTTCATTTTTTACCTCATTTACCTAAATTAATTTTGCTCTTTTATACGCAATCATTCCCACTCTTTTAATATATGCTTTAATTATCTCTCTTTTATGCCATTCTTTTCCTCTTATATCATCAATTGGCGAACATTCTTTTTTTGCTATATTTCCAGCTTGTTCTAAAATTTCTTCTGAAAATTTTTTATGAATTAAAAATTCTTCTGTACCAGTAGCTCTTATTGGAGTAGGAGCAACAGTTGTTAATCCTACTTTAATATCTTCGATTATATCATCATCTCCAATTTTTATATTCATTGCCACTCCAGCATTTGCTAAATCCATAGCATTTCTTTTCATAAATTTATAATAAGCTGAACCTGAATTCTTTACTGGTTTTTTAAGTAAAAAACCTTTAACAATCTCTTCTTCAGCGAGAAAAACTTGTTTTGGACCTTTAAAAAATTCATCTAAAGGAAGTTCCCTTTCCTTAAAATCATCCATAATAATTACAACTTTTGCATCATAAATTAATAATGGACTGGCAGTATCTGCTCCTGGAGAAGCATTAACAATATTTCCACCAATTGTTCCAACATTTCTTATTTGAACTGAAGCCATATTAATAAGAGCATCATATAATGCTGGAAAATATTTTCTTACAACTTCAGATTGTTCAAGCTCTCTTAAAGTTGTTCCTGCTCCAATAAAAACAAACTTTTCATTTTCTTCTATTCCTTTAATTTCATTCAAATTCCTTAAAGAAATAAGTGCATCAGGTTTTATAGCTTTTTTCTTGATTAAAACAAAAATATCTGTGCCTCCAGCGACATATTTTGAATTTTTATATTCTTTTTTTAAATATATTGCTTCACCTACAGAACCTGGTTTAAAATATCTAAAGTTCATTATTTTCTCCCTGAATTAATTATAAAATTAACTCCTTCTACTTTCAACTTCTACTATATATTTTATCAGGCAGGGAAAAATTTCCCCACCTTATTTTTTACTCCTGACTCCTGACTCCACACTCCCGACTTATTTAACCAACTTCCACTTTCCATTAACAACTTGAACCATTACCACATCATTTAAACCTAAACCATTATGATCTTTAGGTGTAATTTTATAAATTCCACTTATACCAACATATCCATATGTTTTATTTTCAAGATAATCTCTAATCTTTTCTCTGTCACAACCAACATGTTTTAACGCTTCCAATACTAAGTATGCTGCATCAACACCATATGCAACCATTGTCCCTGGATAGTATCCATATTTTTCTTTAAAAATTTTAACAAAATGTAAAATTTTCTTTTTCTGAGGGTCAGAATTTGGAAGTTGGTCAGCCACATAAATTTTTGTTGCAGGCATTAACACTCCTTCTGCAGCATCTCCAGCTACTTTTAAGAAAATTGGGTCACACTGACCGTGGCATTGGAATAATGGCTGCTTCATTCCAAGTCTCTTTTTATTTTTTGCAATAATTCCACCAGCTGGACCAATTGTCCATGCAATAATTGCATCAGGATTTTTGTCTTTTACTTTAACAAGCTGTGTTGTCATATCAACATCTTTTCTATGAAAACTTTCTGCTGCAACCATTTTAACACCATATTTAGGTGAAAGTTTCTTTGCAACTTTATATCCATCTCTTCCAAATCCATCAGCAGAATATAAAAAAGCATATGTTTTTAATCCATGTTTTTTCATATATTGAAAAATTTTTCCAAGAGCAACAGAGCTTCTATATGGAGATTTAAAGACATATTTAACAGGTGGCTTATCAATAATTATATCACTACCTGCATGCATAAATGTTGGAACATGCATTTTATTCACATAAGGTTTAACAGCCATTCCTGAACCAGTAGTTGTTGGACCAATAATTACACAAACCTTGTCCTGCTCAACAAGTTTCTTTGCCCCAAGAAGAGCTTTTGTAGGATTCATTTGAGTATCAACTTCAATTAATTCAATTTTTTTACCATTAATTCCTCCATGAGCATTTGCTTCTTCAAAGATCAATTTACAAGCATTCTTTTGGGCAATTCCTATATGAGCTGCTGGGCCAGTTAATGCAAAAAGTCCTCCAACTTTAATAACTCCACCAGCAAATAATGAACCTGCAAAACATAAAATAATTCCCAGAATTAATAATAGTTTTTTCATAATTCACCTCCTTTAGTTTTTATAAATATCACTACTTTAAATTAGTGTTAGTGTTGGTGATAGTGTTAGTTTAAAATTTTTTATTATTCATTTTTAACTTTTAATTAAAAGATTCCCGACTAATATCTCTTATCAAAAATCCTTTTTGTCTTTCTTTCTGACCTTGGCAATGTTCTATAATCAACTATTTCAACAATTGTATTAACTAATAATCTTTTTTTAATTTCAAAATTTATTTCTCTTGCTAATTTTTTATCTTGTGATTTATCACCGTCTTCAGCTCTTTCCACTTTTAAGATCATATAATCTTTTCCATCATCTCTTCTCTCTAAAATAACTTGATATTCACTACCTATACCTTCAATTTGTGATAAAATTGAATCTATTGAACCTGGATATATGTTTACACCTCTAAAAATAAACATATCATCACTTCTACCAAGGATTTTATCATGCCTTGGAAGAAAACAACCACAAGGACAGTCATCTCCAATAATGAGCTTTGTCAAATCTCTTGAACGATATCTTATTAATGGTGCAGCTTCTTTCCATAAAGTAGTATAAACCATCTCTCCTATCTCTCCAGGAGCAACTGGTTTTAATGTTTTTGGATCTATAATTTCAAGTATATAAAAATCAGCCCAATAATGAATTCCAGTATGATATTTACAATCAAGTCCTGTTCCTGGGCCATAAAGTTCTGTCATTCCAGGGATGTCAAATATTTCTTCAGCTCCAGAAAGTTCTTTAATTTTCCTAATTATTGCATCAGAAGTCCTTTCAGAACCAAGAATTATTTTTTTCAAATTAATTTTATCTCTTACACCTCTCCTATTTATTTCCTCTGACATTAATAATGCCATTGAAGCTGTACAGCACATAACAGTTGATTGAAAATCAATTAAAAATTCTATCTGCATATCAAGATTCCCTGGTCCAGTTGGAATCGCCATTGCTCCATACTTTTCACATGCAAGCTGAAATCCAACTCCCGCTGTCCACACCCCATATCCTACACATATTTGAACTCTGTCTTCAGGAGTTAATTCTGCCATTTCATAACATCTTGCAAACATATAAAGCCAGTCATCAATATCTTTCTGAGTATAGCATAAAATTTTTCTTTTTCCTGTGGTCCCACTTGAAGCATGTATTCTTACAATATCCTTAAAATCCACGCTTCTTAAAGGAAAAGGATAACCTGCTCGTAGATCATCAGCAGTTGTAAATGGTAATTTTTCAATATCTTCAAGAGATTGGATATCATCAGGTTTTACCCCTGCCTCATCAAATTTCTTTTTGTAAAATGTAGAATTGTTATATGCATGATTTACAGTCCATTTTAACCTTTCAAGCTGTAATTTTTTTAATTCTTCCATATTATTAACTTTTGGAGGAAATCTCTTTAACATTTTTATACTCCTACGTTTTTTTGGCTATGGGTTATAGGAAATATTTATGTTTAAATCTCTTAACCATAATCTATAGCCTATTGCCTTTTTCTATAAGTTAATTTATTACCAATTAATATAAATCCCTTCAGCCTTCTACCTTCAACCTTAATTTTAGTGTTGGTGATGGTGTTAATTTTTTTGTTATTCATGGTTATTTGTAGTTATTAATTGTAATTATTAGTAATTTGTTGTTATTGGCATAGGAATTTAGTAAAAAATATTACAATTAACCACTATCCCACTCGCCATTAGCCAACTCTTCACCGTTCACCGTTCACTGTTCACTATTAAATAACTCCCGATTCCGCACTCCAGACTCATGACTTAGCATTTCTAATTTTCATAGTCTGTTCAAAATCAACTTCTAAAGTCTCTGGATTAATTACAACTCCATAATCTTCTTTTGCTTTTTCTATTGAAACAAAGCCATTTCTCACATCATATAATACTGCATTTATATCTCTTTTGTATGGATGTCCCCATCCACCTCCACCACCTGCTTCTTGATAATAAATTGTCCCTTTTGGCACATTTTCAATTAAATCTTTAGATTTACATTTATAAACTTTACCATCAGGATAGGTAAGTTCTATTTTATTAAGTGTTCCTGGTTTTCCACCATGTGCTCCAAATGCAGGTTCAACATCTCCATCTCCAAAAGTAACAACTTTAGTATTATCACTTCCAATTATAAATTTTGTTATCACTCCAACACCACCTCTCCATTGACCAGCTCCTCCTGAATCTGTCCAGTATTCATGTTTTAACAACAGATGGGGTGTTTGATGCTCAAACATTTCATAATCTTGATCAAGTACACCACCAGAGGCATCAATCATTCCAATATGATCATATCCATCACATCCTTTTATTGCTCCAGATCCACCTTTTAATCCCATAAATCCAATATCTACATAAGGTTCATTCTTTCTTGGGTCAATTCCAGTTGTTAAAGAACATAATAATTCATCCCATTCAGCAGTTACTCTATCAGGAATTACAGGAGATAATGCCCTCATAATTGCATCAGCATTATTTGGACATAAATGATTACCATAAGTGGTAGCAGCTGGAAATTTAGCATTTAAAACTGTTCCTTCAGGAATAATTATATTAATAGGTCTGACCATCCCATCGTTATGTGGAATGTCTGGATTTATCATCTGTAAGAAAGTTAAAATTGTTGCTGATGCACTTGAGGTAAAAGTTCCATTAACAAATCCTGGGGTTTGAGGGTCTGTATCTGAATAATCAAAAGTTATTTTTGTGTCTTCAACTGTAATTTTAACTCTTATTGTATAAGAAGATCCTTCATTTCTTCCATCGTAATAACCAGTTGCTTCTCCATAATATACCCCATTTGGAATTGTTCTAATTTCATTTTCCATCATCTTTTGAGTTGAATCAAAAAGATACTCTTTATGCGCTTCAAACACATCAACTCCGTATCTATCAATAAGTTTTAGAAGTTCTCTTTCTCCTACAACACAACTTCCAATTTCAGCTTTCATGTCTTCTTCAACAATCTTTAATCTTATATTAGCAAATATTAAATTCCAAACATCTTTTCTTAATTTACCTTTTTCATAAACTTTTACAGGAGGTATTCTTAATGCTTCTTGCCATACTTCTGTCGCATTTGGATTATATCCTCCCTGAACACATCCACCAATATCAGCCTGATGTCCTTTACATGCTGCCCATCCTACAAGTTCATCTTTATAAAAAATTGGTTTATATACAGCAACATCATTATTCTGATTTCCCATTGAAAAAACATCATTATGAAATATTACATCACCAGGATAAATTTCATCTCTAAAATAGTTAACAATATATTCGCAGACAGGTGCAAGTGAAAATGCTAATATAGGAAGATTTTCTGTCTGTTCAAGCATTTTACCGTTTCTATCATATAGACCTGTTACAAAATCTCGTGCTTCGCATAAAATTGGACTTCTTGTTGTTTTCTCAAGAGCAATACTCATCTCATTTGTAATTGCTTTTAGCCTCTTTCTTAAAATAGAAACAAGCACTTTATCTATTTTCATAACTGCCCCCTTTTTAAGTTAATGCGTTAATGCGTATATGAGTTTATGCGTAAATGTATATATGAGAATAATAAATTTTCCGCATCTTCGCATATTCGCTTCTACGCATTTACTACATTTCTCCTTCAACCTTCAACTCTTGTTTTTGGATTACATCCTTTTTAATTTCCACAGAATAAAAAAGAATAGTTTTCAAATCAATCTTCTGTGAAGCATTTAAAATTTCTATGCCAACAATTTTATTATCTGATGTTGTATCAATATTTAAACCTTCTGAAATTTCAATTACGCCTTCAGGCTGAATATCACTTAATTTTAAATATAATGCATCTACTTCATCATCATAAAAAACCTTCATTTTCTCTCCTTTAAAAACTCCCGACTCCGCACTCCAGACTCCAGACTAATTATTTACAATCCTTTTCCTAACTTCTTCTTCTCTATCTTTCAAATAAATTGTATAGTTTCCATACATATCCACAAGCACATTATATTCAGGAGTCACAAATGTAGTAGTATTGTCCTGTTCTAAAATTGCTGGACCTTCAATTCTATTTCCAAATTCAAGCTTTAATGCATCAAATACATTAACTTCTTCAAACTTTTGCTGAACTGGTAAAAAAACTTTTCTTGTATTTTTAAAAGCATTTTCTGGACTTTCCCCTTTATATTCCATTTTTAAAAATTTTGGCTTATCTGTCTGTCCAACAGCAATTAATCTTAAATTTATAATTTCAATTGGCGTACCTTCATCTTCAAGAGAGTATCCAAATAATCTATTATGTTGAGGATGGAATTTTTTAGCAATTGAATCCCAATCTGCATTAAAAATATCTTCTTCTTCAACCTCTATTGTTACTTCATGATATTGTCTCACATATCTTAAATCTAATTGATATATAAATTTCATATTATTTTCAGGGATACCTTCTGATTTTAAAAGTTTTGCACCCTCTTCCTTCATCTGAACAAAATAATTTTTAAATTTTTTAACATCAGCCATGTCCATTCTTGTTACATAACTTTGGACAAAATCGTGTTTTAAATCAGACATTAACATTCCAGCAGCACATAAAATTGATGATTCTCTTGGAACTATCATTACAGGAATTTCAAGTTCTCTTGCAATCATACAGGCATGATTTGGGCCTGCTCCACCTGCTACAATCATTGGTAAATCTCTTGGATCGACGCCTTCTTTTACTGCTACTTCCCTAACAGCTGCTGCCATGTTAACATTAATAACATTATACATCCCAGCAGCTGCTTCATAAAGATCATATTTTAATGGTTTTGCAATTTTTTCCATAATTGCTTTTTCTGCTTTTGGTTTATTTAATTTAATTCTACCACCTGCAAAGTAATCTGGATCAAGATAACCTAAAATCAAGTCTGCATCTGTGCATGTTGGCTCTTCTCCTCCAAGGTCATAACAAACTGGACCTGGTTTTGATCCTGCACTTTGTGGTCCCATTCTAAGTAAGCCACCTTCATCAATCCACCCAATGCTACCTCCTCCAGCTCCAATTGTAACAACATTTAACATTGGAAGTGCAATTCTTAATCTATTAATATCTCCTGTAGTAGTTGTTGTAGGTTTATTATCTTTAACAACTGACGCATCAAAACTTGTTCCTCCCATGTCGACAATTAAACAATTATTGTAATTTTGCGCATTTGCATAAAATGTTCCTGCGACAGGACCTCCTGCTGGACCTGACAGCAAAGTTATTGCTGCTCTTTTCATTGCATTTTCTGGAGAAACGACACCACCATTTGAGGCCATAATTAACAAAATACCCTCAAAATCATTATCTGATAATTTTTTAATCAATGCTTTTAAATATCTTTCAAGAATTGGTCCCACATAAGCATTAAGACATGTTGTTGAAACTCTGTCATAAAATCTAACTGAAGGTAAAAGCTCTGAAGAAACAGATATATAAGAATTAGGAAGAGATTCCTTTACAAGTTCAGCAACTCTTTTTTCATGAGAATCATTAGCATAAGAATGCATAAAACAAATAGCTACTGCTTTAACATCTTCTCTTTTAAATTTTTCTATTTGCTCTTTTGCTTGATTTTCATCAAGGGGAGTAATAACATTTCCACTCCAATCAATCCTTTCTTTCACTGGTAATCTTAAATATCTCTCAACTACAGGCTTAGCATTTTTATATCTATTGTTATACTGTTCTTCTCTGATGCCTCTTCTCATTTCTAAAGCATCTATAACTCCTTCAGTAGTTAATAATCCTGTTTTTACTCCTGTATATGTTAAAGTTGCATTAGTAGTAACAGTTGTTCCATGAACTATAACATCTACCTGTTTCAAAAAGTCTGGAGTTGACAATCCTCTTTTATCAGCCATTTCTGAAATACCCTTCATTGTTGCAATCGAAGGATCATCAGGAGTTGACAACACTTTATATATCTCATTTGTCCCATCTGGAGTTGTAAGTAAAAAATCAGTAAATGTACCTCCAACATCAATTCCAATTTTATAACCCATTTTTCCCTCCTTCAATAGTGCGGTGTCGGGAGTGCGGAGTATGGAGTCATTAATTATTTCAAACTCCTGACTCCCGACACCAGACTCTCGACTATATGTTAAAATATCCTCGGTTCTTTGAATTCACCAAAAACTTCTCTAAATACATTAGCCATTTCGCCCACTGTTGCATAAGCTTTACAGCATTCAACAAGATACGGCATTACATTTTCACCTTTTTTAGTTGCTTTCTCAAGTTCTTTTAATGTTTCTTGTACTTTTTTATTATCTCTATTTTTCTTTAATTTTTTTAATTCCTTAATTTTTTTCTCAGCTGCCTCTTCATCATATTCATGAAGTTGAACTTCTTGCTTTTCCTCTTTCATTTTATATTTATTAACACCAATTTTTATATATTCACCTTTTTCAATTCCTTTTTGAAATTCATAAGCTTGTTTTGCAATTTTAGCTTGAATATAACCATCTTCAATTGCTTTAAGCATTCCCCCATAGTCCTCTATCTCTCTCATCTCTTCTAAAATTTTGTCTTCCATCTGTTTTGTAATTGTTTCCACAAAGTATGAACCTGCAAGGGGATCAACTGTATCACGAAGACCAACTTCATCCATTAGAATCTGAAGTGTTCTAAGAGAAATAAGTGCAGATTCTGGAGTTGGAATAGTATAAGCTTCATCATATGAACATAATGCTGTTGTTTGAGCTCCACCAAGAGCTGCAGCAAGAGCGTAATACGCACCTCTTACAATATTATTCATTGGTTGCTCTTTTGTAAGTCCTGAACCTCCTCCTCCAAATAAACCTCTTAAAAATAATACTTTTTTACTTTTCTTTCCTGCACCATATCTTTCTTTTAAATTTTTAGCCCATAATTTGCGGGCAGCTCTGAATTTTGCAACCTGTTCCCATAAATTACCGTATATATTGAAGTTAAAAGTTATTCTTCCTGCGAAATCATCGATATCAATCCCTCTTTTTAAAACTTCATCAATATAAACATTTGCAATTAAAATAGCATAAGCAATTTCCTGTGCAGGAGTTGCACCAGACTCTCTAATATGATAACCACAAACACTTACAGGATTACATTTAGGAAGCTCTTTTGCAGAATATTCCATTGTATCACCAATTAATTTTACAGAAGGTCTTGGAGGATAAATCCATGCACCTCTTCCTATAATTTCTTTTAAAATATCATTTTGAGGTGTTGCGCTTATAACCTTTTTGTCATAACCATACTTTTCTGCAACTGCTTGAAACATTGCAAGCATAATTGAGGCAACTGCATTTATTGTTAAGCCAACTCCAATCTTATCTAACGCAATATCTTTAAATGCAATTTCAAAATCTCTTAATGTATCCACTGCCATGCCAACTCTTCCAACTTCTCCCTCTGCTTTTGGATCATCAGAATCAAGTCCCATCTGAGTTGGCAAATCAAATGCAACATTTAAACCAGTTTGTCCTTGAGATATAAGCAATTTAAATCTTTCATTAGTCTGTTCAGGAGTACCAAACCCTGAATACTGCCTCATTGTCCATGCACGAGTTCTATAACCCTGTGGATGTATTCCTCTTGTAAATGGAAATTCTCCTGGATCATTTAATTCTTTTTCATAATCAAATCCTATCTCTTTTAAATCCTCTGGAGTGTAAACAGGCTTAACTTTTATTCCTGATAAATATTCTACCTCTAAAATTCTATCCTTTTCATCTCTAATATACTTTGCTACTCCCATGTTTTCTTCCTTTATTTTTTATAACTTTCTTTTCTATGGAAAATTCTACCTATTTCAATTGTATCATTTACTACATCAAATAATACCCTATAATTTCCAACTCTTAAACGAAAAGCTGGTTGAAAATTAGACAACTTTTTTAAATTAGAAACATTTGGAAAATTTTTTAATTCTTCTATTTTTTCATAAATCTTCATTTTTTCTTCTTTTGGAATACTTCTTAAATCTTTAATGGCACTTTTTCTAATATTTATCTTCATTCTTTATAAATTCTTCAAATGGAACAGTCTCTTCTCCTCTTGTTTTAGCCAATAAAATCAAATCATTGAAATCTTCTTCAGATACAATTTCAACTTCGTCTTTTAATTTTCTTAAAAACCAATTAATTTTTTCATAAGTTTCTTTGTTTTTGACATTTATAGTTATAGTATGCATAATTATTACTCCTTAATCTCCTCTTTCAAAAATTTTATTGTCTCTTCAAGTGGAGTTCCTCCAGGAAATACTCCTTTTATTCCTAACTCTTTTAATTTTGGGATATCTTTATCAGGAATTACTCCACCTATAAAAACAACAATATCCTGAGCACCTTTTTCTTTTAATTTTTCCATTATCTTTTTTGCATAATATAGATGAGCACCAGAATATATACTTAAACCAATTGCATCAACTGATTCTTGAAGAGCAATATTTACAATTTCATCAATTGTTTTATGTAATCCTGAATATATAACTTCCATTCCAGCTTCTTTTAATGCATGACATACAATTTTAGCTCCTTTATCATGCCCATCAAGTCCTGGTTTTCCAATTAACACCCTAATCTTCCTTCCCATCTTTTACCTCTAATTAATTGTTAATGCGTGAATGGGTATATGCGTAAATACGAAATTATTTTATTTATCTCCACATCTACTCATCTACGCATTAACGCATCTTCGCATTTACGCTTCTACGCATCTTCCTCAAATTTAAATTCCCCATCAATAATTTCAGTTAAAACCCCGCACATCTCTTTAGGATAGTTTATAAAAGCATATCTATTTCCAAAAAGTTCTCTTGGTTTTTCATCTATCAATTTATAGCCTTTATCTTTTAATTCTTTTAATTTTTTTTCTACATCATCAACTTCATACGAAATTAAGAACACACCTTCGCCGTTCTTTTTAATAAATTTTGCAACTTCTCCATCAGGTGATGTTGATTCCATAAGCTCTAAAGCAACTTCTCCAATATAGTATCTTGCAACCTTAATCTTTTCACTCTCCGCTATGTATTCGCAATAAAGTTCCAATCCCAAAACATCCTCATAAATCTTTTTTGCTTTTTCTAAATCCTTAACAGCAATGCAAATATGATCAATTTTTTTTGCTTTCATTTTAGCTCCTTAATTTAGTGTTAGTGGTAGTGTTGGTGTTAGTTTAAAATTTTTCATTTTTCATTAAATTTCTCCCGACTCAGCACTCCTGACTCCCCACTTCTTCTCCCTTCCACCTTCAACCTTCATCCTTCAACCTCTTTTCCTCCAACGCCTTTAATATCTTATCTGGAGTAATTGGAAAATCTTTTATCCATACTCCTACTGCATCATAGATTGCATTAGCTATTGCCTGAAATGAATTCATTGAACCAAAAAGTCCTGCTTCTTTTGCACCAAATGGTCCTTTTGGATCATTTGTAATTACAGCATCAGCATAAACATTTTCTGGAACATCTAAAGAGGTTGGTATTTTATATTCAAGAAAATCAGCATTTAAAACTTTACCATCTTTAAAAATATGTTCTTCTTTTAATGTGCTGCCAACACCGCCAGAAGCTATTGAACCTTCATATTGTCCCTGAACACCTTTTATATTTATTGGAAAACCACAATCATGAAAACCAACTGCATTTATAATTTTAACTTCTCCTGTGTTTGTATCAACTTCAACTTCAACTGCATTTGCCCCAAAACTAAATGTTGTGGCCTGCTGACCCACGGGATTTTTAACCCATTCCCTATCATTTGAAACTTCAGGCATGTAATGTCCTCTTCCCATAACATGCCTGTTTTCTATTAATCCTTTTCTTATAACCTTATGCAATGGCACCTGCTTTGATTTATCTTTTTTAGAAAAAACAATTTTATTTTCTATATCAAGCTCATCTTCAGAGCAATTTAACATTTCAGAAGCTAATTTTAAAATCTGAGCTTTTGCATCTTCACAGGCTTTTTTAACTGCATTTCCAGATACTAAAACTGCTGCCTGAGAATATGCCCCAACATCTAAAGTTGTAACCTCAGTATCTCCAGCTACAATATGAATTTCTTCTGGAGGTACTCCCAATACTTCTGATGCTATTTGAACCATTGCATGATAATTACCCTGACCATTATCTATTACTCCAGAAATAATTGTTGGATACCCATCTTCATTGAATTTTACAAAACAGCTTGAGCCTCCTCTTATTCCCATTGGAAATCCACACATCATACCATTTGCTCCAATTCCAACGCCTCTTCCAAATGGAAGTTTTCCTCTTTTTTTATCCCACTCTATTTTTTCAGCTGCTTTTTTTATTGCTTCTTTTAATCCACAACTGTAAATTTTAGATTTTGTTGCCTGCATATCTCCTGGATTTAAAGCATTTCTTAACCTTATCTCAACTGGATCAATTCCTAACTCCTCTGCTATCATATCAAGCTGCATTCCAAGTCCACCTAAAAAAGCTCTACCATGGCATCTATACATTCCCCTAATAGGCTTATTTGTGTAAACTCTGTATGAATTTAATCTTACATTTTCCAATTTATATGTTTCTTCCCACACTAAGAATGGGACAGAAGCTGCTATTGGTCCTGTACTTGAATACGCACCACCATCCATTATAACTTTAATATCCTGAGCTAAAATTTTCCCGTCCTTTGTAACTCCAGTTTTTGCATACATTACCATTGAATGCACCTGACGGGTGCATATCATACTTTCCTCTCTTGTATATACAACCTTTACAGGTCTTCTTGCTTTTATTGATAAAAGAGAAGTTATAAAATCCAATGGAAAAATATCAGATCTGCCACCAAAAGCTCCTCCAATTGTAGGCCTTCTCACAATTACCTTATTTAATGGTATATGCAATAAATTTGAAAGAGCTTTTGCCTTTGTATGAGGACTTGCATTTGGCATCCATATCTCAATTGAACCATCAGAATGATAATATGCAATAACAGCGTAAGGCTCAAGCATTCCATAGCCTTCATCTTTTGATGTGAATTTATCTTCTCTAACTAAATATGCTTTTTCAAAAGCTTTATCCACATCTCCAACATCTATTTTTACATGAATATTTATATTATTAGGATGGTCTTCATGAATTAATGGGGCACCATCTTTCATTGCCTCTTCTGCATCAAAAACTGCTGGAAGTGGTTCATAATCCACTTTAATTAAATCAAGTGCTTCTAAAGCTGTTTCTTCATCAACTGCAGCTACTGCTGCAACTTCTTCACCAATAAATCTCACTTTATCAGACGCAATTAACTGATGATCTCTTGTATATTTAAAAACTCCCCATTTTTCTCCAAAAGTATCATCTCTTGTAATTACCGCTTTAACTCCTGGAACTTTTTTAGCTTTTGAAACATCTATGTTTAAAATTTTTGCATGAGCTAAAGGACTGTGTAAAACCTTTCCAACAAGCATATTAGGTAATTTTATATCAGCAGTATAAAGAGCATCACCTGTTGCCTTTTGTGGAGTATCAATTCTCGGGATTCCTTTACCAAGGATTTTATAATTACTCATTAATTACCTCCGTTTGTAATTCGTGGTTTTTTAATGCGTATATGCGTTAATGCGTGGATGCGTGTATGCGTAAATGAGTTCATACGTCAATTAGA
>JALVYZ010000063.1 GCA_027037705.1 bacterium
CTTTAACTTTAAATTGACATTACTATCACTTGTTTGATATTCTGCAACTTTCCCTTTATAATCGTTAGAACCATATCCAGAAAATCCAACACCAATTTTACCATTTACCTTTGGACCATCATCCTTGGCAAAGATAAAATTGGCAAACATCAGACTACTTATTAAAATAAGTAAAATTCCAATTTTTTTCATAATATTACCTCCTTTATTTTTAATTTTAAATTTTTCCCTTCTTCAACCTTCTACCTTCATCCTTCAACCTTATATTACCTTGTCATCCTTCTACCCATTCCACTTCTTGTGTTTGATGGTAAGTTAGAACCATGAATTTGCGTATGACACTGAGTACATTTTGTTGTCATTACCTGCTGAACTGAGAAAACAGATCCAATTCCTACATGTTCATTCCCTTTTAATCCAGCATGGAAATGTAAATGATGGCATTGCAAACATAAGAAAGGTTGATTGTTCCTTAAAAGATTGTTTGCAACTGTTCCATGAGGTTCATGACAGATTGTACATTTTTCAGTAACTGGAGCGTGTTCAAATACAAAAGGTCCTTCTTTATCAGCGTGACATTTAAAACATAAATCATTTAATCTCCCTGCTGTTCTTAGCATAAATTTATTTTCACCATTATGTGGATTATGGCAGTCAGCACATGTCATTTTTCCTTCTTTCAATGGATGATGAGAAGGCATATTAATTCTGCCAATTTTATCTTTATGACAGTTAAGGCATAGTTTATCTACTGTTTCTGCTTTTAACATGTTTTTGCCATATCCTTTATGGATGTCATGACAATCTGAACATGCAACATTACTTAAATTATGTGTTGATCCATGCCAGCTTGATAATTCTCCTTTGTTATGACAGGATGTACATACTGAAGATTTCACCTGAGCGGGAACATCTTTTGAATTAAAACTAATAATTAAAGATGTGTCTCCGTCATTATCAATGTGTTCGCTTGCTGGACCATGACATCCTTCGCAACCCTTTTTGTTCCCTTCAGCTTCAAAATTAGCAATTTGCATATGAACATTTTTTTGAAATTTTTCCACTAACTCATCATGACAATCTTCACATGCTTTACTACCAACATACTTACTCCCCGTTATTTTGGGATTAAAGGTTTTGAAGGACTCCTGTTGGTTGTTTGCACATCCAGACATAAAAATAGCAAAAATCAACATAACCATTAAAACCAAAAAATTTTTCATCTTAACCTCCTGTTTCTTTATTTTGTGAAAAATTACTTTTTCTTAATCAATAAGGATGCCAAAAATTAAAAAAGATTAATAAGGGGAAGTTGTTGATATAATATAGAATTTTTTTTTGTCTCTTTTAGGAAATAATAGTATTGAAAGATATATGTTACTATTTAGTAATGTAAATACAGTGGGGAGTGGTTAGAATAAATGAATAATAAAAAATTAATAATTAGGCAAGAGGCACTGGGCTATAGGTGGTTGAAGTTAGTTAAAGGTTAGTTAATTGTTAGTTGGAGGTTGTTGAGGGTCTATACAATGAATAATGAAAAATGAAAAATTTAGTTGAAGGTGGAAGGAAACAATAAATAACAACAAATTACTACAAATAACAATGAATTACAACTAATAACTATAATCCTATAGCCTCTCGCCCATAGCCTATAGCCTAAATTTAAACTTACACCATCACCAACACTAACACTTTATTAAAACAATGAATTACTACTAATTACAATTAATTACAACGAATAACAATTTTTGCATTATCACATTTACGTATATATGCATATACAAGTAACAAATCACTAACCACTAATAATAATTTTTTAATGTGAAAAATTAGAAACATAAATGTGAAAACTATAACAGAAATGTTACTGTACGGTAATATTAACCAAGGTTATGTTTTTTTAATTTTTCCCAAAGATTTTTTCTTGAAATTTTTAAAATTTCCGCTGCAAGAGTTTTTTTATTATTGCAGGCCTTTAAAACTTTTGAGAGGTATATCTTTTCAAATTTTGAAATAACATCATGATAAGGTGAAAATATGTCAAACACACCAAATAAATAGTTTTCCTTTCCTTTATTGGAATTTTCAGGTGAAAAGTGTGTAGAATCAATTATCTCTTTATCTTTGTTTACCACTATTATTGAATGTACTAAGTTTTCCAATTCTCTTACATTTCCTGGGTAGTCCTTTGAAATTAATTCATTTATTAGTCTATTTGTAAATTTTATTTTTCTATTATACTTTTTGGAAAATTTTTCTATAAAATAGTCAATTAATATTGGGATATCCTCTCTCCTATCTCTTAAAGGAGGTATGTGTATATTAACAACCTTTAATCTATAATAAAGGTCTTGTCTGAATTTTCCTTGTTCTATTAATTTTTCAAGGTTTTGCTGAGTTGCTGATATTATTCTTACATCCACATTGAACGATTTATTGCTTCCGAGTGGTGTAATTGTCTTATCCTCTATTACTCTTAATAATTTTGTTTGTAGGTGTAAAGGTAGTTCTCCTATTTCATCTAAGAATAGAGTTCCTTTATCTGCTATAAGAAATTTTCCTCTATGACTTTTTATTGCTCCAGTAAATGCGCCTTTTTCATACCCAAAAAGTTCACTTTCAATTAAATTTTCTGGAATTGCTGCACAATTTATTTTGATAAAGGGTTTATCTTTTCTGTTGCTCAACATCTGAATTGCATTAGCAACGAGTTCTTTCCCTGTGCCACTTTCACCGGTTATTAAAACATTTGCATCTGAATCAGCTATTGTTTCAATTAAGTAAAATATATCTTGCATTACTTTACTTTTTCCAACTATACCATAAAAAATATTTTTATCGTTTACAATTTTTGAAAATAATTCTAATTGAGCTTCCTGCTCCCTATATTTTAAAATCTTTTTTATTCTTAATAAAAATTCTTCCATATTAAAAGGCTTTGTAATAAAATCTTCAGCTCCTTTTTTCATAGCTTCAACAGCTTTTTCTATACTACCATACCCTGTAATCAAAATAACCTTCGTAAGTTTATCTCTTTTTTTTGCCTCTTCTAAAATTTCTATTCCAGATTTTTTGGGTAGATTAATGTCTGATATTATTAAAGGAAAAGTTTTATTCTTTATAATTTTAATTGCATCGCTGCCATTTTTTACAAGTGTTACATTAAAACCTTCATCTTCTAAAGAATCTTTTAAACTTTCAGCAAATATAAAATCATCTTCAACTAATAATATTTCTAATTTTTTGGAATTATTATTGTAAATTTTGTCCATTCTCCCTCTTTGCTTTCTACTTTTATTGAATATTTTAATGCAGAAATTATGCCATCTACTATAAATAATCCAAGTCCATTTCCTCTTTTTAAATCTTTTGTTGTAAAAAATGGTTCGAAAATTTTATCAATAATTTCAATAGGAATCCCAATCCCATTGTCCCAAAATTCTATTAAAATTGTATCTATATTTTCAATTACATTAATTTTAATTAATTTTTTTTCTACATTTTTTTCTTTTAATGCATCTATTGAATTGATTAAGAGGTTTAAAAAAATCTGCATTAGTGCATACTTATTTGATTGTATAATTACATTATCTGGAGAGTTAATTTCAAGTTCAATATTATTATTCATCAATTTGTTTTTAAGAAATTCAGCACTTTCATATATTACTTTTTTTAAATTTACTTCACTAATATTAGATACAGAAGCTTTTGAAAAGTTTAATAATTTTCTCATCAATTCATCTATAAGATTAATCCCCTGTTCCATTAAAGTAATATACTTTTCTTTCTTTTCATCAGGTAAATTTCTCTTTTTTAAATTATAGATGCAATTTTTAATTCCACCTAAAGGGTTATTAATTTCATGAGCCAAACCCGAAACAAGTTCACCAATTGTAGCAAATTTTCTTGCTCTATGCATAAGTTGTGTTAATTTTTCTCTTTCTTCATATAATTTCTCCAGTCTATTTAACATTGAGCAATATGAACGCATAAGAATACTAATTTCATCTTTTGTTTCTTTATTTATAAAATGCTCCATATCACTAAAATCACATTTTTTCCCTATCTCATATTCATTCATAGTGTTAGAGAGACAAACAATTGGAGAGAGTAATTTTTTAAACAATAGATAAACAATCAGGATATAAATCAAAAAACCTATTATAAAGATTATAATTACAGTTTTTTCAAGATTCGTTAATTTATTCTGATAATACTCTGGGGAAAAATAATTTAAAAAAACAAATTGATTTATTTTAAAACAGGTTATAAAATATCTATTTCTACCTGGAATTAATGAAATAATATGCTTGGGATTTTTAATATTTTTACAATTAGAATTTTTTATAATTTCTGTTTTTTTATAAAGAATGTTTCCTGATTGTTCAGCAGTAAAAATAAATGATGTAACTTCTTTTAAAAATTTTGATGGATTTTTATTTGAAAGTTTAGAAATTTTTTCTAACGAAAGTTTTAATGAATTTGTAAAACAATAAGCTCTTGATATAAAAGTTAACTCAAAATTATCTCTTGTTTCAAATAGTATAGTTAAAAAAATAATTAACGAGATAATGAAAGTCAATAATCCAAATGTGATAGTATATTTGGGTACAATTCCCAATTTTGAAATTTTTTTAATTGCAATCTGGCAGGGTAATTGCATAATTATTTGATACATCTAAAATAAAAATTTTTCAATAAAATTTATTGACATTTTTGCATTATTGCATTATAATGCAAAAAAACAAGAATGGAGGATAAAAAATGGCTAAAAAAGTAAAAATTTTAGGAACAGGATGTATGAAGTGTGAAAAATTGTATGAAATGGTTAATCAGGCTGCAAATGAATTAGGTGGAGATTTTGAAATTGAAAAAATTACAGACCTTAACAAGCTAATGGAATATGGAGTTGCCCTTACTCCAGCACTTGTTGTTGATGATGAGGTAAAATTTGCTG
>JALVYZ010000064.1 GCA_027037705.1 bacterium
TGCAAGCTCTTTTTAGGATTTGGTTGAATAATAAATTTTAAATGAGTTACTTTTCTACCTGTTTTTATTTCTTCATAGTCAAATATTATGTCTGTGTGTTCTGCTAGTTCTTTTTTTGCTTTATTTAGAATTCTTAATTTGATACCACTAGAATATTGGTAGCTTTTTGGTATTTCAAGTATTTCTCTTAATTCATCTACTTTAATAATTTTTTCAGCTTTATTTCCATATCTGCTATTAAGTTCAAGCCAATCTTTTAAGATTTCATACATTCTGATTGAATATCCACTTTTCAGTGGTAAAATATTTTCAAGTTTATATTTTAAAAATTTTTCTTTTGCTTCTAAAAGATATGGTCTTAATTTATTACTTATTTCAAACTCAACTATTCCCTCTCCTTCTTTATATTCTGCACTTGCTACCCAATTAAGCATTAAGAAGCTATTATCATCTGGTGTTTTACCTTTTGGTATATAAATAGGCTTTTCTAAAAGTTCTTTTAGAGCTTCTTTTACAGCCCAATATAAATCTTTTCTTTTTAATTTTGTAAGTTCTTTAAAATCTTTTACTCTAAATTGATAAATTTCATTGATATCATCACTTCTTTTAAGTCCTGCAATAAGTGTGGTTATAAATTTTAAGCTTAAAGGATTTAATTTATATCTTGCTCTTACAATCACATCAGCTTTTTTAACTTCCAAATCTTTACTTGCTTGAATAAGTTTAGCCATTTTGAAACCTTTTTTAATTCAATTATAATATAAAAAATACATATTTTTCAATACTTTATTCTAACTATGTATTTTTTCACCCTGAAAATGTATTTTTTTAGACCCTGAAAATGTATTTTTTCACCCTGAAAATGTATTTTTTCACCCTGAAAATGTATTAGTTAAAATAAAAAAATTCCTAAATTTCGGACTTTTTGAGCCCCAACATATTACATATTACAAGATATTATATAAGACACTCTATACGCACGCGTGCGCGCGTGAAGTAAGTATATTAATATAATATTCGTAAGTAAGTAGCTTTCGGAAAGTTTATCCAATAGGTGAACCACTCGCTATCGCTCGTGGACTAACATTTGATTGATAAAAAGTAATCAATAGGTGAGCCAAAAGCTAACGCTTTTGGACTAACATTTCAAGAAAAAAATAAAACTACTACTAAGGGTAGGTTATGTATCTTTTTTAAGAAAAGAAACTTTGTGGAGGTTTGACCCTTTTTCTTAACTTCGTAACTCTATTTTGAGAATTATTTTCCAAAAGCTCTTGGATTATATTGAAAGTTTTTGAATTAAAGAAAATTTTTTTTAGTTTCTCTTTTAAGTTACTTTTTTGAGTTAAGATTACTCCTTATAAAAAAATAGCTCATTTTATGCCCTTTCCA
>JALVYZ010000065.1 GCA_027037705.1 bacterium
AAAGATAATAAAAGATTTATCATACATTGGCTTGATACTTCTTCTCATAATGTTGCTAAGTTCATGAAAGAAAATGGCACCTTAGATCATTTGCTTTTATCAATTTAATTCTTAGAAAAAGGTATCAGGATTATGTATAAGAAAGATCCATTAATAAAATTATTGCATAACTCTGAATATGGAATGGGAAAGGGAACAGTCGATAAAGTGTGGTATAAATTCTCCATCATCGATTATAATAAGCCAATAGTAATAACATTTGCCCCTTATAAGCCCAATTCTGTATTGCATTCTCCTGAAGATATAGAAAAAAGTGATTTTGAGGAGTTGTTTATATGGGGTTTTGATTTTATTAAAAAAGAAGGTTTTAATGTAATTTCATTTGATACATTAAAAAATGGGCTATGGTATAGAAGTGAATATTTAGCCGATTATTTGAAGAATTTATCTGAAGAAATATATGGTTTTCCTCTTCGACTCGGTTATGGAGGAAGTATGGGGGGATATGGTGTTTCTGTTTTCTCAAATCTATTAAATCTAAATAGAGTTCTTCTTTTGAATCCATTCAGTACATTAAATAGAAGATTGGCTCCTTTCGAAACGAGATTTTCTGATTTTCTGAAAAATGACAATTGGGAATCAGGTTTTTTTGATGGAGGAGAATGTAACGCCAAAGGATATGTTATTTATGATCCTTTATTCCATCTTGATGTAAAACAGGCTAATCGATATAAAAATCTTGAGCATTTGAGACTTCCTGGAGTGGGTCATTCAATGCCAATGCACCTACAGAGACTCGGGATGTTAGGGTGGATCGCAAAATCATTTTTACACGAAAATCATATCGACAAAAATAGATTTTATAAAGAAGCCAGGCGCAGAAGAAACTATTCAGAGTATTATAATTGGCTTTTATCAAAAATGAATAGGCATCTGACATTAAAACGGAAAAACATTATAATTTATTATAAATACAAATTTTTTATAAAAGAGATACTTAAAGGTTCAACTCCTCATCAACAAGATGTCCTTCTGAGAATGTGCAAAAATAGAAAAGTTGAAGAAATGCTGGTTAATACAAAAAATCAAAATATTTTCTTATTCAAATTTTCAAAATTTCTTGTGAACAGAGGAAGATACGGTTTGTCTATAAAAATACTCAAACACCTTATTGATCAAGAATACCGTATAGATAAAACGACGGAGTTGTTAAACACTTATAGGGAAGAACTTCGTAAAAAAAAGGAGAGAAAAGAGCAAATACTCAATTGATATACCCTGTCGATTTTAAAAAAGAGTAGAGAATTTTTCGGATCTCAGCTCTATACTCCGCGTGATTGAAAAATCCATGATTTGCTCTTTCAAAAACATAGAGATCACAACGTGCTCCTG
>JALVYZ010000066.1 GCA_027037705.1 bacterium
GTCTAAAATCTTTCGCTCCTGTTTTTTCATAAATTTTAAGAATCTTTTCTGCCTCATCTTCAACTGCAAGCTTATTTCCATCAACTTCAACTAAAATCATTGCCTCTGCTTCAGGTAATTGAACATTTAAGTAATTTTCAACAGCTTTCATTGTAATTCTATCCATAAATTCAATTGCTGTTGGAATAATTCCATTTTGAAAAATATTGACAACAAGGTCAGCAGCCATTGTCATATCATCAAAATAACCAATTAAAGTTTTTCTTGCTTCAGGTAAAGGCAATAGTTTAACTATTATTTTTGTAATTACTGCTAATGTGCCTTCTGAACCTACTAACAATCTGACAACATCATATCCAGTAACATCTTTAATATTTTTACCACCAAAATTAACAATTTTTCCATCAGCTAAAACTGCTTCAAGACCAAGAATATAATCTTTTGTAACACCATACTTTACTGCTCTTGTGTAACCTGCGTTTTCTGCAACATTCCCCCCAATAGTGCTCTCAACTGTACTTGATGGATCAGGAGGGAAAAATAATCCTCTATCTCTAATGGCTTTTTGAAAATCTGCTGCAACTACTCCTGGCTCAACTGTTGCAGTATAATTTTTTTCATCAATTTCAATAATTTTGTTCATATTTTTAAATGAAATAATAACTCCTCCTTTTACAGGCAAACATCCACCACTTAAACCTGTTTTCCCACCCTGTGGAGTAACAAAAATATCATTTTCATAACAAATTTTCATTATCTCTGAAATTTGTTTTGTATTTTCAGGAGTAATAACAACATCTGGCATAAAATGTCTCTCAGTAGCATCATAATCAAAATGTTTTAAAGTTTCCTTATCAGTAAAAACATTATTACTTCCTGCAATATCCTTAAACCTTTGAATAATTTCGCTTTTAATTTCCATAATAACTCCTTTTAATTTGGTAAATGAGTATATGCGTAAATGCGTAAATGCGATATTGAATATTTATTGTAATTTGTTGTAATTAATAGTAATTCGTTGTTATTCATTGTTTAATATTTGTTGTTCGTGATTCGTAAATAGTGATTCGTGAAATATGATACAATAAGCTCTTCATCCTTTAACCTTCAGCTTTAATTCTAGTGTTAGTGTTGGTGATAGTGTTAGTTATTTGTAATTTATAGTTATTAATTGTAATTAAGTTATTAGTAGTTATTTGTTGTATGAACAATTTTTCATTTTTCATTATTAATTCTTCATTAATTTTATTTACTCCCGACTCCACACCCCTGACTCCAGACTATATTTATCTCGTTCCAAAAAATAGATGAGGTAAATACATAATTATCTTTGGCCAGATAATACATGCTACAACAGTTGATGCCTGTAAGATCACAAAAGGAATAAC
>JALVYZ010000067.1 GCA_027037705.1 bacterium
TTCCTAAAATATAACCAATTCCTGCAACAATCTTTTCAGTTCTATTTCCTTCAATTTTTGCAAGTTGCAATATAATAGGTTTTAGCTGTTTTTCAAGCTCTTCTCTAACAATTTTTCTAATTTCAGGCAATAAATTTTCATTTTTTTCTGAAATTTTAATAATTTTGTTTGAACTATTTTCTTTTTCTTTTTTGTCATTTCCAATTTTTAAGTTAAATGAGCTTTCATGCCCCATAGATGCATTCACTTTAATTAACACATTTCCTGTTAATTTTTTATTAACAGTTATCTCTCCTTTTTCATTTAATTTTCCAGAAAATATAAGATTTTTATTATTATCAAGAATTTTTACATTACAATTTTTACATGGAGTACCATCTGAAAAAAAACTTTCAATATTAATCTTTCCATTCTCATAATATGCAAAAATATTTAACTTATGTGCATTTAATAATGCTGGGATGAGTAAAAATAAGAATAATACAAAACAATAGGTGGAAGGTTGAAGGTGGAAGGGGGAAGGCGTCAGCCGAGCACCTAAGACTTTAGGTGCTTGGTGGAAGGTTGAAGAAATTGATTTTATTATATTTGATTTAGAAAACATAAACTTTTTCATGATATTTTACCTCATTATTAGTGTTAGTGTTGGTGATGGTGTTAGTTATTTTGTTATTCATTGTTATTGATAGTAATTAATCGTTATTAGTAGTTATTCGTTGTTCAATTTTTCATTTTTAATTATTCATTATTCATTAATATCACTCCACACTCCCGACTCCAGACTCCAGACTGTTATAATTCAAGTATCTCAGGATAAACTTTTTTAATATATGCAATCATGAACATTACAATTAAACCTTCAATAACCATCACTGGAATATGGGCAACAAATGCTATTTTTGCCACCTCAAAAAATTTCTGGCCTGCAAGATACAGTGATAAAGATAGCAATAAAGCAGAAAAAAATACGCTTCCTGCACCTGTTAGAAAAAGAGAAAAATAAAAGATAAATTTTTTATTGTAATTTTTTTTGATGAAATAATTAAAAAAGAAAAAAGCTAATATTGCAGGAAAAGCCATATTAAATGTGTTTACTCCAAGAGTTGTAATACCACCAAAACCAAACATAATTGCCTGCAAAAATAGAGCTATTAATATTGCAGGGAAAGATGCCCATCCTGCAAATATCCCAACTATTGAATTTAAAATAAGATGAACACTTGTTGGTCCAAGAGGGACATGAATAAAAGAACCAATAAAAAACAATCCTGATAGCAAAGCAACTCTTGGAATATCTTTATATTTTAACTTTTTTAAACCATAAGCAGTAAAGCAGGCGGATAAAACTCCGCCTGAGATTAAAATTTTAGCTGGTAAAACACCTTCAG
>JALVYZ010000068.1 GCA_027037705.1 bacterium
TTTTTTGCTAATTGCAAATACTTTTTCACGTGACAGGGTCATAATTTTAAACCAATATATATCATATTTTTTCAGACCTATATTCATATTTCCCATACGTGGTTTCCATTTTATTTTTATACTTTTCTTCTTACTTTTAATTTCAATTATATTCTTTTTTAAAAGTTTTGAGGATCTGGAAAATAATGTTTATTATAAAAAATGTTTAACTATAAAAAATTTAATAAATTTAGAATTTAATAAAATAAAAAATTTTACATTAGATTATGGAGAGCGGGATGAAACTGTAAATTTTATAATTAATAAAAATAAATATTATATTAAATCAAATTTTAACTATAATACAATGGAAAATATAGGTATTGATTTTGTACTGTTTTTCAATAAATATAAAATTCTCTCATATGCATATTTTAAGACAAATGGAGATAATTTATCAATTTCACAACAACTTCTCATAACAAAAATAAAATCAAGATTTTTTCAATATTTATCAACACCAGATAAATTAAAACAATTTCAAACTATTGAAAAAATAAATGATATCTTATACTTTTTTGCATTTTGTCCTATCCTAAAACATACTGGAAAACCACCAGCATTTGGAACAATTGTATTTGGTAGAAAAATCACAAAAGAATTTTTTTTTCCTATTGAAAAAGTTATATTGTGTAAATGTAAAATTTTACCAAATTTAATAAATTTTAATAATATTACTATAAAAAAAGAGATGACTGGATTTATCCCATTAAGAAATTATAAAAATAAAATTATAGCAACGCTAAAAATAATTTTTCCTATAGATAAAAAATTTATAATTATAGAGAAGAGTATCTTAATATATATTATTTTTATAATTTTATTAATATTATATTTTATAAGTGAAAAATTTAAAGAAAAAAACATGAAAGTTAAAAAAGAACAAAATATTTTTTTACGGGCATTTAATCAAGTAAAAACAGGAATCATAATTACTGAATTTGATGGAACTATTATATATGTAAATAAAATAGTATGTCAGCATACCGGTTTTAAGAAAGAAGAATTAATTGGAAACAAGTCTTCTCTACTGCTTGATGAAAAAATTTTATTTAAAATTTTTAATGAAAAACTTAAAAATGGTGAGTTATGGAAAGGAGAAATATATGGGAAAACTAAATTTGGGAATAAAATTGATCTTGAAATTGCAATTACTCCAGTATTTGATGAAAAAAATAAAATTGAATGTTTTATAACATCATGTGAATTTATTTCAGAACAAAAAAAATTATTAAATGAATTAAAAAAGGCAAAAAAAGAAGCTGAAAAGTTTAATAAATTTAAATATTCGATTTTAACAAATTTATCTCATGAAGTTAAAACTCCCTTAACAGGAATAATTGGGTTTACTGATCTTCTTGAAAAAACAAAGCTTAATAAAACTCAAAAGCAGTATTGTAAATATTTAAAAGAGTCTGCTCAAAAATTAATGAAGTTGTTAAATAATTTTATTGAGCTTTCAAAATTTGATATTGAAATGCTTAATATAGAACCAAAACCTTTTTCCATAATTGAGTTTAATAAAAAAATTATATCAAAATATAAATCTGAAGCAAATAAAAAAGGATTAACTTTAGAGTATTCTTTTGATAAAAAAATTCCTGAAAAATTAATAGGAGATGAAAAGATCCTTGAAAAAGTGTTAGCTATTATACTTGATAATGCAATCAAATTCACAGAACATGGTAATATTTATTATATAAATAGTCTTTATTCTCTTAATGCAGATAAGGCTATAATTGAATTTATTATTGAAGATACAGGAGTTGGTATGGAAGATGAAGAAATATTAGATGTATTTAATTTATTTAGTATAAAAAATAATAATAAATTTAATGGAATGGGAATTGGATTGTTTTTAGTTAAAAAATATGTTGAGTACTTAAACGGAAAGATTGAGATAAATAGTAAAAAAAATCAGGGCACAATAGTAAAAATTATTTTAGAATTTAATATTTTTAAGGAAAACTATAATGAAAGTAGTCTTAATTGATGATGTAAAAACCAATTTAATGATTCTTGAGTTAATGCTAAAAAAATTTAAGGGGGTAAAATCAATATCTTTTGAACATCCTGTAAGAGCTCTTGAATGGTGTAAAAATAATCACTTAGATTTAATTATTACTGATTATATGATGCCTGAAATAGATGGAATAAAACTTTCAAAAAAATTAAGAGAATATAAAAAGGAAGATCCAATTCCAATTATAATGATTACTGCTCATGGAGAAGAAAAAGTAAAGATGGAGGCGTTAAATTCAGGAATTACAGATTTTTTAACAAAACCTGTTAATAAAGCAGAATTTCAAGCAAGAGTAAAAAATTTATTAAAATTAAGGGAATATCAATTAAAAATTTCAAATAGAGCAGAATGGCTGGAAGAAGAAGTAAAAAAAGCAACCATTGAGATAGAAAATAGAGAAGAAGAAATAATATTTAGATTATCAAGAGCTGCTGAATACAGAGATGATGATACAGGACACCATATCAAAAGAATGGCATTTTATTCTTATACTATAGCCCAGGCCTTAAATCTTGATAAAAAATTTACTGAAATGCTTTTAAAAGCAGCTCCTATGCATGATGTTGGGAAAATTTCAATACCAGATAGGATTCTTTTAAAGCCAGGGAAATTAACAAAAGAAGAATTTGAAATTATAAAAACTCATACTTTAAATGGCTATAAAATTCTTGAAAATTCTAATATACAATTACTTAATTTATCAGCAGAAATAGCTTTAACTCATCATGAAAAGTTTAATGGAGAAGGCTATCCTTACGGACTAAAAGGTAATAATATTCCAATTTCAGGAAGAATATGCGCAGTAGCTGATGTTTTTGATGCATTAACCTCTAAAAGACCTTACAAAGAGGCATGGTCTGTAGAAAAATCACTAAATTTATTAAAAGAGGAAAGAGGAAAACATTTTGATCCAGATTGTATTGATGCTTTTTTTAATGTTTTAAGTAAAATTTTAGAAATTAAAGAAAGATATAAAGGTTAAAACTTCTTATTTAATAAATTTTAATTTTTTTTCAATCTCTTTTATTTCTCTTTCCAATTATTCATATTTTTTTAATTTCTTTTAAATAAATTTTTATATTTTCAATAGATGAAGTTGCTAATATTTGACTATAAGTACTTCCAGCTTAACCGAGTCTCAAAATTGGATTTTAAAAATTTTTATCAAATTTTATTTTATTAATATGATATGCCCCCAAAATTTGTAAAGTTATAAATTACGAATATTAAAAATGTCAATTAAAATGTTAAAGTTGAATTTATTTTTTATTAACAATGTAACATTCATAAGGGAATTTCCCTCCAAGAGAACTATAAGGCCCTTGGTTTTTATAAAATTTACTGTAATTTTCTATAATTTCCCTTGCTTCATTGATGCTACTAAATTCATGCATATTAAGACATTCTTCCCTCAATTTGCCTATGAAACTCTCAATATTTCCATTTTCCCATGGACTTCCTTTAGATATAAATTCTGGTCCATTGTCTGTTCTTATTATTTCTGGTTTGTTATATTTAAAGAAATAGCTTTCAAGAATTTCAATTATAGAATTAGCACAAATAGAATTATCAATTTTAATTCCAATACATAATCTGCTGAAAATATCACATAAAGGGGGATTTTTTCTTGACATTAGCCATCAGATGCTGAAATTAAATTTAATACTAAATTTTAAATTTAAGGTCTTCTAATCCCTACTCTATTTCTACAATAAAAGAATTATATCTTTAATAAGTCTTCTTGACATAAGTATTTTCTTTTGCTAAAAAAAATTATTTTATTTTAAAAGCTCTTAAATATAGCGTATAAGATGTGAATTATTCATTATTCCATAGGAGGGGATCATGAAAAGAAACCATTCTCTATTATCTTTTCTTCTGGGAATCGTAGTATTTTTTATAGTCATTTTAGCTGGTGGAATGAAAGATAGATGTTATGCTGTTCAGGGCGTAGGGGGATTACACTATTTTCAAATCTGGTATTATGGAGTTGATAATGACTCAATTGAAGTGCAAAGGCTTATAGGCATTTTGTATGTTACAGGACGGGCATTTGGTATTTCAGTAGACAATCTCTCTCTTATAAATAAAGGACCTTCTATCATTAATGACCTTAATGATAGTACAAATACATATGGTTTTGATAATATTAGTCCTACAACTATTGGTAATGGAATGTCTGGTTTTTTTAATGATCCGAGAAATTCTTATATCCTCAATCAGGATCCAGACACTGGGATTACAACTTATCTTTTTGGTCTTGTTTGGGTAGATGATGGAGATGGAGTATCTCCTGAAACAGAAGATAATGTTCCCAATCTGACAGGTTCAGGCGCAGGAGATGGGAATGGTGATGGCACACTTGATAGGAAACAAAGCAATGTAACATCTCTTCAGGGAGCTGGAAATGCTTATGTTACAATTTCTAACACTGACAATCTAACACAAACCAATGTTCAGGCAACAGAGCCTCCTCCAGATGCACCTTCAAATGTAACATTTCCTTATGGAATGTTCAAGTTTGATATAAGTGGTCTTCAAAATGGAGGCACTGCCCATATGAAGATATATGTCCCTCAAAACGATGCTATTAATGGCTACTGGAAGAAAAACATAAATACAGGCGAGTGGGAAAATATAGCTACCTCAATAACAACTGAAGGTAATAAGACAGTAATTACCTTTGATTTAACAGATGGAGGGCCATATGACGAAGATGGAAGTGAGAATGGTGCTATTAGTGACCAGGGAGGCCCAGGAGTAATGGGAGGTGCTGTAACAGTAGGCCCAATGCCAGCTCAACCTGTGCCAACAATAAGTGAATGGGGAGTAATAATACTTACATTCTTTATGGGAATTGTTGCATTTTTGGCATTTAAAA
>JALVYZ010000069.1 GCA_027037705.1 bacterium
AGTATTTGAATTTTAATGATAGTTTTCCAATAGGGTAGGAAACTCTTCTCGTTTCAATTAGTTTAAAGAATTTTTTTTTAAAAATAAAATAGTTTAAAGATTTACTGTCATGACAATGGACAATATCAGGATGTAATTTTTTAATTTTTTCATTAAGTTCCTTTATATAAAAATTATTAGAGAATTTTATTGGTATAATATTTTGGTCAAATTTTTTATGTAATTTCCCATTAAAATTGCAAATCAGAAATGAATCAATACCCTTTTTTAGCAAACCTTTATGTAAAATTAAAACCTGTCTCTGGCCACCTCTAAAATCTTTTCCTGTATCTATATGGACAATTTTCATAATTAATATCTGTATATTTCTTCACTTTTCCCTAATTTTGAATATTCTTTTGGTTCAGTTCCTTTTTTAAAACATTCAAGTCTAACATATTTTCTTGGGGTATATTTTGTTGCAAGAAGCCCATTTCTAATATCAATTTTTCTAAAAACAATACCTTCTGGAATAGGAAACATTTTTGGTGGGATATGCTCAAGAGCTTTTTTCATAAAATAGAGCCATATTGGGCTTGCTGCACGGGATCCAGTTTCATTTTTTCCCAATGTTTTTAAGTCGTCATACCCAACATACACTCCTGTTACTAAATCTGGAGTATATCCGAAAAACCAAGCATCTTTAAATTCATTGGTAGTTCCTGTTTTTCCAGCACAAGGTCTACCAAGAGCTTTAACTCTCCAACCAGTTCCTCTCTTTACTACATCTTCTAAAATAGAAGTTATTAAATATGCAGTTTGAGGAGAAATTATTTGTTTCTGTTTTACAAGTCCTAATTTTATATCAATTGGATCAAATTTTACATTATTTTCTATCTCTTTACCATTTCTATCAATTATATTTTTAACAAAAATAAAATTTACTTCTTTTCCTTGATTTGCGAAAATTGAATATGGGTGTAAAATTTCTTTTAAAGTTAGAGCAGAAGAACCAAGAGCAAGAGTTAAATCATGATTTAATTTTGATTTTATACCCAATTTTCTTGCATATTTAATTGCATAGTTAATTCCAATTTTTTTTAATAATTTAACAGAGACCACATTTCTTGAGTGAACTAAAGCATCTCTTAAAGTTGTTGGCCCATAAAATTTTTGTTCATAATTTTCAGGTTTCCAATATTTTTTATTAATAGGATCCCAGAATATCTCAGGAGTATCATAAATAATTGTGGCTGGAGTAAATCCTTTATCTAACGCAGCAGCATAGATTATTGGTTTAAATCCTGAACCTGGAAGCCTTTTTGCCATAAAAGCTCTATTAAATGAACTTTGTAAATAGTCATATCCGCCAACCATTGCTTTGACAAATCCAGTATGAGG
>JALVYZ010000070.1 GCA_027037705.1 bacterium
AGCTAGAGCATTAATGAATAATCCTGAAATAATCTTAGCTGATGAACCAACAGCAGCACTAGATTCAAAACGCTCTGTAGATGTTGTAAAAATGCTTAAAAAAATAGCAGTTGAAAAAGATGTAGCTGTGATAATGGTAACTCATGATGAAGCTATGTTACCACTATGTGATAGAATTCTTATGATTGAAGATAAAAAAGTGGTTCAGAAATCAAATATTAAGGAGATTTAACAGTTAAAAAACAACGCAAAAATCACAAAATATTAAGTTTAATTATGTTATAATTCATTTGTGAAATCGACAACACAATTAGCAAAAAAGTATGGGGTTTCATCTCAGACAATTCGTAATTGGATTAAAGCTGGAAAACTTTAT
Source organism: bacterium (assembly GCA_027037705.1). Classification (GTDB taxonomy): domain Bacteria; phylum DYJV01; class DYJV01; order DYJV01; family JALVYZ01; genus JALVYZ01. The sequence continues at coordinate 377 of JALVYZ010000070.1, forward strand.
GCTCCTAAAAAAACGATAGGTGGTCATTTTCGTATTCAAGAAAAAGCTGAAAGGAGGTTTATCTATGCAAGGGTTAGTTCAAAAAAACAAGAAACAAGTATCAAAAAACAATTTAAACTATTATCTCAAAAATACCCAAAACATGAACAATTGTTTGATATTGCCTCAGCTTTCAACTTTCAACGAAAAGGACTTAAAACCATATTGGAATCAGCAATGTCAGGCTCTTCAGTCGAAGTTGTGGTTACCACACAAGACCGTCTCGCAAGAAGTGGAATTGAACTCATCAGATGGATTATCGAATTACACGGTGGAAGAGTTATCTCATTGGAAGAAGAGACTAAAACCGAAAAATTTGATACAAAAGAGCTTATCGGTTTTATTACCAGCTTCTGCAATTCCTACTATGGTAAAAGGTCAGCAAAAAGACGAAAAGGTGATAGCATCAAAAAAGATTAGATTTTATCCTGAAAATAGTAAAGCGTATCATCAAGCACTAATACTCTATCGTAGAGCTTATAATTTAGCTATTGCTATATATTTAAAAAACAGACATATTGGAGAAGATGGGAAATTTAGAAATTTAAGACCAGAAATAAGAGAACAGTGTAAACAAGAGCAAGAAGAAAAAGGTGCTATTTATAACTCAATTATTGTTGATAATGGTGTACTTCAAGCTCTTAAAACATTTAAAGCTGTTATGGCTAAAAATAAGAAGTTAAAAGGCTCAAAATTGGGTTTCGCTTCACTTAAATTTAAAAGTAGAAAGGGTAAAAAACACTCTTTTTCAATGGATAGAATGCCAAAAGGATTAAATCCTGCTATTAGAGCTTTAGGAAAAATTCATTTAACAGAGTCTATCCCACAAGAAGCAATCAATAAATCATGTATCATAACTTATGACAAGGGAAGATGGTTTATTCAGGTTCAACAGCATATAAAAATCAATGCCGAAATCCAAGGCGATGTAAAATGTATTGCTATTGACCCTGGAGTTAGAAC
>JALVYZ010000071.1 GCA_027037705.1 bacterium
AGCCGTCTTTCTTCAGAAAAAAATCAAGGAAGGAGGCTCAACTGCTGAGGGGTACAAAAAAATAATCACCAATCCATATCCACTTAGAACCATTTCTTTTCGTCTTTTAATTAGAAAAAACTCACATTTTGTTAAAATGCTTGATAATTTTAATGATATTATTAATCAGATGCATATGGATGGAACTATCCAAAAAATTATAGAAGAATTTCCTATCCCCCAATTTGACAAATTTGATAAAATAAGATGAAAATACCAGAATTTTTAAAAAGTAAAATTGGAAGACGTTTTGCTTTTTATACAATACTTATAGGTACAATAATGGCTCTTGTGCTTTCTTTTCTTATATCATATCAACAATACAGGGAAAGAATTTCCTTTCTTAAAAAAGAACTTGATACTATTGTAACTGCCAACAAATCTATCATAGAGCAAAGTCTCTGGATAATGGACACTCATGCTTTAAAACTCATTATGAAAGGATTTTTACTCAATAATGATATAGTTTTTTTCCAGATTACTGATGAAAATGGCAAAATAGTTGTAAGTTATGGCATTCCAGATAATAAAAATAACTTAAAAAAAACAGTTCCACTCTATCATTTTGACAAAGGGAAAAAAATTTTTATTGGAAAACTTACAGTTGAGGTATCAAAACTATCAGCTTTTAGAGAAGCTAAATCTTTAGTTTTTATAACACTTTGCCAAAGCATAATATTGATGTTAATTCTCTCAATTATCATTATTATTTTATTCCATCATCTTGTTTCAAAACATTTAATTACAATTCAGAACTACACCAGAGGAATTACACTGGGACAACAGCAAAAGCCTTTAAAACTGGCTCGCCCTATAAATAAGCATACAGAAAATGATGAACTTGCCTCTATGGTTGATACTATTAATCTCATGTGCCATAAAATTCATGAAGCCTACCAGAATCTGAAAAAACAAGCCAATGAACAAATTAAACTTGAACGCCAGCTTCAGCAGGCTCAGAAAATGGAATCTATTGGTAGACTTGCTGGTGGAATTGCCCATGATTTCAACAATGTTTTAAGTATAATTTTAGGTTATTCTGAATTATTGCTTGCACAAATTTCTCCTAATGACCCAATATATGAAAAAATAAAAGCAATTCATGATTCAGGGAATAAAGCTGCCTCTCTCACAAGGCAATTGTTGGCTTTTAGCCGGAAACAAGTTCTGGAAAAGAAAGTCATATCTATAAATAAAATTATACGCAATTTCCTAAAAATTTTGAGTAAAATGGTTGGAGAAGATATTGTTATCAAAACATATCTCAGTAAGGAAACCTGCACTATTGAAGCTGATCCTGGGCAAATTGAACAAATAATTATGAATCTTATTATTAA
>JALVYZ010000072.1:0-1001 GCA_027037705.1 bacterium
ATTATATACATCAAGGTTTGTTAAAAATCGTACAAACCTAAAGGGTTTATACAGTATTTTTTATGGCATATACATTGCATAACTTATCAGGAAAAAGGAGGTAGAAATGTTAACACTTGAAGGAAAAGTTGCAATTGTAACAGGAGGAACAAGGGGTATAGGTAGAGCAATTGTTGAAACATTATTAAAATTAGGTGCGAAAGTAGCTTTAAATTACAGGAAAAGTTCAAAAGAAGCAGAAGAAATTATGGCAAAGTATAATAATGAAGAAAAAAATGTAATAGCTATTCAGGCAGATGTTTCAGATTATAATAGAGCTCAAGAATTTGTAAAACAGGTTATAGAGGAATTTGGGAAAGTGGACATTCTTATAACAAACGCAGGGGTTAATATGGACGGTGTTGTATGGAAAATGACAGAAGAGCAATGGGATAAAGTTATTGCAATAGATTTAAAAGGAACTTTCAATTATATTAGAGCTGTTGCTCCATATATGAGAGAACAAAAATATGGTAGAATTATTACAATTACATCAATAAATGGTTTAAGAGGAAAGTTTGGACAAACTAATTATTCTGCGGCTAAAGCAGGGGTTATTGGATTAACTAAAGCTACTGCAAAAGATTTAGGTAAGTATGGAGTAACTGCAAATTCAGTTGCTCCAGGATTTATATTAACAGAAATGGGTGAGTCAATGCCTGAAGAATTTAAACAACTTGCAATTAATGAAAGTGCTTTAAAAAAAGCTGGCAAGCCAGAAGATATTGCTAATTTAGTTGCATTTTTGGCTTCAGATTTAGCTGGACATATAACAGGTGAAGTTATTAAAGTAGATGGAGGGCAGTATATTTAGTCTGGAGTGAGGAGTTGGGAGTCGAGAGTGATTTAATGAAAAATTCAAAAATAACACCAACACTATCACTAACACTTTAACATAAAAGGAGGCAAATATGGCATATAAATTTATAAAAACTGAAGTAAAAGATAATGTAGGATATCTC
>JALVYZ010000072.1:1011-1375 GCA_027037705.1 bacterium
ACCACACAGAAGATAAAGTGGATGAGATGATTGAAGTTTTTCACGGAATTTTTAAGAGATTAAATGAAATTTCATATATAACAATAGCTGCTGTAAAAGGTGCTGCTCTTGGTGGGGGATGTGAAGTTGCAATTTTTTGTGATATGATTTTTGCTGCAGATAATATAAAAATTGGTCAACCTGAGATTCAGCTTGCAGTCTTTCCTCCAATAGCACTTTTAGTGTTGCCTAAAATTATTCCTACTAAAAAAGCTTTTGAAATGATTCTTGGTGGAGGAACTTTTAGGGCAGAAGAAGCATTAAATATGGGACTTGTTAATAAAATTGTAGAATTAGATAAATTCGATGAAGAATTAAATAATTT
>JALVYZ010000073.1 GCA_027037705.1 bacterium
CGTCTAATACAGGTCTCTTCTCATAAACAACACATGGAGGAGTATCAAATGTTCCCCAATACTCTTCTCCTTTAAATAATCCATGATCTTTTAATTCATTGTCTCTTGGTAACCAATCTAAAGCCATAAAACCCTCCTTTTTGTTTTTTTTATTTATAGTGTTAGTGTTGGTAATGGTGTTAGTACTTTAAAAATAATTTTAAATTTTAGATTAAAATTTTCCTTCCACCATCCATTTAAATTTTTCATTTAAAAATACTCCAGTAAAAATACTCCAGACTACGCACTCCAGACTCCGGATTGTATCTCGCCTTCCACTTTCCTCCTTCAACCTTATCATTAATCAAAATCAGGTGTTAAAACTATTCTTTTCATTAATTTCCCACTATGAGCTTCTTCAAAAGCCTCTTTTATTGTACTCATTGGTCTTACATCAACAAATGGTTCTAATACAATTTTACCTTCATTAACTAAATCAAGAACATTTTTATAATATTTTGGTAAGCATCCCCATGTTCCGATTATGTCAGCATCAAAAGCCATAACTTTTGAAAACATATATTCAATTTTATGCATACCATAGCCAACTAAGATTAACTTTCCAATAAATGATAATAATTCAAGACCAATTTCCTGACCTGGTTTTGTTCCTGTAACTTCAAAAATTTTCCATCCGTAATTATGAGGCAATTTATTTTCTTTACAGAAAGCTTTTAATTCATTTTTTATATCTTTTGGAGATTTCCCTTTGGTATTAATAGTAAAATCACATCCATATTTTTTAATTCTTTCTAATTTTTCTTCATTTCTTGCCATTCCAACAACTACCTTAGCTCCAAATGCTTTAGCTACCTGAACCATATATGTTCCAACACCTCCAGTTGCCCCAATTACAACTACTCTATCTCCCTCTTTTAATCCTGCTCTTACAGCTGCCTGATAAGGTGTAGTAGCTGCATCAGCAATTACAGCTAATTTTTCTAATGGGAGATCTCTTTTATCAACAATACATAAATCATCTCCTGGAACTGGGATATGGCTTGAAAATCCACCATAAATTCCAAGACTGTTTCCTGGCATTTTTTGAAATAAACATCTGTTGCCTCTTCCTTCTTTACAAATCTCACATTGATTACATGGCATAACTGCAGGAATTATTACTTCTTTTCCAATCATATCTTCTTTATTTTTCCCAGCAGCAACAACAACTCCACTTATTTCATGACCAAGGGTTAAAGGAGGTTTATTAACTGTAGGGACTCCATCATAAAAATAACCAAGATCTGTATGACATACACCACAACCAGCGATTTCAACTAAAACATCATTATCTCCCAATTCTGGAACAGGTATTTCTGTTAATTCTAACTTTCC
>JALVYZ010000074.1 GCA_027037705.1 bacterium
CACCATTTTATGTTTTGGGTCCTGTAGTTACAGATATTGCTCCTGGATATGATCATATAACAGCTGCAATAGGTGGCGCCATAGCAGCATGGCATGGAGCTGATTTTCTTTGCTATGTTACACCTGCAGAACATTTAAGATTACCAGATATTAATGATGTTAAAGAGGGATTAATAGCCACAAAAATTGCTGCTCATGCTGGTGATATTGGGAAAAAAGTTAAAGGCGCAATAGATAAAGATATTTTAATGTCTATAGCAAGAAAAGAATTAGACTGGAAAAAACAGATAGAATTAAGTATTGACCCTGAAAAAGCAAGAGAATATAGAGAATCACTAATGTCTAAAGATGAAGATGCCTGCAGTATGTGTGGGGAATTCTGTGCAGTAAAAAAAGTTAAGGATTATTTTAAATAATTTTATATTTCACAAGTTTCTTTTTAAGTGTATTTCTATTAATTCCTAAAATTTCTGCAGATTTTTTTTGATTATTCCCAGCATGGCTATATACTGCTTTTAGTAAAGATTCTTCAAAAATATTTAAAAGAATCTCATAAAGATTATGATTATTAGATTTACAATTCAAATCTTCTAAAAGTTTTTTAAATTTATAATCTAAAATTTCACTTAAAGAATATTTATCAAGTGAATTGCTCTCCATTTTGTTCCCAATAACCTATTTCATTAAAAAATTCAACACAATTTTTTATTTTTGAAATTTTTTCTCTAAATTTTGCAGAACCTGGAAGTCCCTTTGTTAAATGTATGATATGCTTAATAGAAATTTTCAAAGCTTTCTCTTCACCATAAAATTTTTTAAACAAATAAAACAATTTTTTAAAATATTTTATTTTATCTTTGATTGAAAATTCTTTATAAGTCTGCGTTATTACAAAATCTTTCCACTGGATTACAAGAAAAGGATTCTCTAAAAATGCTCTTCCAATCATAACAGCATCGCAATTTGTATAAGAGTAAATATTTTTTACATCTTCCGGAGTTTTTATGTCCCCATTTCCAATCAAAAACAAATCAGGGAACTTTTTTTTAACCACTTTAATATGGTACCAGTTAGCATGACCTGAATAGTATTGTTTTCCAAATCTTGGATGCAAAGTAATTGCATCAATCCCTTCATTGTAAAGAATGTTTATTATTTCAAGATAATTCATACTATTTTCATCAAAACCAAGTCTTAATTTTGCAGTTAATTTTATATCAAATCTTTTTTTAATTTCTAAAATAATTCTTTTAATTAATTCTGGATTTTTCATTAAAGCAACTCCAGCTCCTTTTTTAATTATTTTTTTTGCTGGACAACCTAAATTTATATCAATAATATTAAAATTCTTTTCTATTAATATTTCAATGGATCTTAAAAATGATTCAACATTTGTCCCAAAAAGTTGAGGAATTATTAATGGTGGTTCATTTTTAATCTCTATTAACTCTAAGGTTCTTTTGATTCTCCTTGATAAGCCTTCAACACTTATCATTTCTGTACATGAAACTTCTAATCCTAAATTTTTCAATGAAATTCTAAATGGCTCATTTGTAACACCTGCCATTGGTGCTAAAATAATTTTATTTTTTAACTTTTTCATTTAGCTCCTTTTTAGACTATACAAGGAAAATGGTGATATGTATTTTAGCTCATAATTAATTTTTATCTATATCAAAATTTTTTTGACATTAAAATATTTTTTTAATAAATGACTTGTAATTTAATAAAATATCTGGTATACAAAATAAACAAAACAATAAAGGATTAATATGACAGAAAAAATGGATGCACATTTAACATTAAGCGAAAAAATTTATAATTTAATTGTTGAATCAATATTAAAGAAAGAAGTTAAACCAGGGGAAAGACTTACAGAACTGGAACTTGCTAAAAAATATGGAATTAGCAGAACACCAATAAGAGAAGCATTTAGGAAACTACAAACAGAAGGTTTTATAAAGGTCATACCGAGAAAAGGTGCTATTGTTGCTGAAATTACAGAAGAAAGAATTGTGGAATTCTACGAAGTAAAAGGTGTTCTTGAAGCTTATGCTGGAAAATTAGCTTTAAAATATATCACAGATAAGGACATACAGGATCTTGAAAGAATAAATAATGAACTTGAAAAAATTGCATTATCAAACAGTAAAGAAGAGATTAAAAAATTTATAGATATTCATAACCAATTTCATGAACGATTTGTGGAGATTTCAAGAAATAAAGTATTAATTGAAACTTTAAAAAATCTTGTACAAAAATACTCAAAATTCAGGATAATGGTAGCTTACTCCACAATGTTAATAGATATAGTTAATGAACACAAAGAGATCATAGAAGCTTTTATTAAAAAAGATGAAAAACTCGTTGAGGAAAAAATTATAAAAAATTCAAATTTTGGTATTAATATATTAAAAAGATACTATTTGCATAGATAGAGGTTTAGGATGATAATTGATCATAAACCATTACCTGACAAAATAGCAGAATATATTAGGAATCAAATTATTCAAGGGAAACTAAAACCTGGAGAAAAAATTTTAGAAGCCCAACTTGCAGATGATTTAAATATTAGTAGAACTCCTATAAGAGAGGCAATAAGATTATTAGAATGTGAAGGATTTGTAGAACTACTTCCGAGACGAGGTGCAATAGTAAAAGAATTTTCAGAAAAAGATTTACAAGATACAGTTGAAGTAAAAGCCTGTCTTGAAACATTAGTGGCAGAATTAATTATTGAAAAAATAAATGATAAAACAATATCAAAATTAGAAGCAATAATTAAAAACGAAGAAAAAATATTAAATGAAAATAAATCTGGCGATGCAATTTATAAATTTTTAAAAGAATTATCTCGCTTCCATGACACATTAATCGAACAATGCGATAACAGACAGTTAGTAGATTTAAATATAAAAATTGAAAATCATATTAAAAGATATAGATTTTTTTATTTAAACCATCCAGAGATACTTCAAGAAATTCCACCATTACAAAAAGGGATAATCAAATCTTTCAAAGAAAAAAACCTACCAAAATTGAGAGAATTATATACTGAATACATTAAAAAGCCCTTCAAACTCTTAATTGAAAAAATTAAACATGCAAAAGATTGAATTGCTGGCTCCAGCTGGTAACTTAGAAAAATTAATAATTGCTTTTGATTATGGTGCTGATGCTGTTTATTTAGGAGCTAAAAAATTTTCGTTGAGAAATTTAGCAGATAACTTTTCATTAGATGACCTGAAAAAAGCCAAAGATATAGCATTAAAAAAAGATAAAAAAATATATTTAACATTAAATATTTTCCCATATAATGAAGATTTAGAGGAATTACCTGAATTTATAGAAAAACATAAAAAATTCTGTGACGCATTTATTATTTCAGATGCTGGTATAATTAATTTATGTAAGGAAATTGCTCCTGAAATTCCCTTACATCTCTCAACCCAAGCAAATACAACAAATTATTTAAGTACAAAATTTTGGTATAATCAAGGGATTAAAAGAATAAATTTAGCAAGAGAACTTTGTTTAAATGATATTAAAACCATTAGAGAAAAAGTCCCTGAAGTTGAACTTGAAGTATTTATTCATGGGGCAATGTGTATGGCTCTTTCTGGGAGATGTCTACTAAGCAACTTTTTAACAGGAAGAGCATCAAATAAAGGAGAATGTACTCATCCTTGTAGATGGAAATACTATTTTATAGAAGAAACAAGACCAAATCAAATCTTTGAAATTAATGAAGATAATCGTGGAATTTATCTTTTTAATTCAAAAGACTTATGTGGAATTTTCTATTTAAAAGATTTAATTGAAATTGGTGTTAATTCTTTAAAAATAGAAGGTAGAATGAAAAGCATTTACTATGTTGCCAATGTTATTAGAGTTTATAGAAGAGCAATTGATGAATATTATGAAAATCCTGAAAATTTTAAAATTAAAAATGAATGGCTTGAAGAATTAAAATTGGTTAGTCATAGAGATTATACAAAAGGTTTTTTTGAAAAAAGGAATAACATTGATACTCAAAATATTGAATCATCAAAATACATTAGAAATGCAGATTTTGTAGGGGTGATTGTTGGTATAGATAATAAAAAAATAACTATACAGGCAAGGAATAAAATTTTAATTGGAGAAAAACTTCAAATTATAACTCAAGATTTTAAAAATTACGATATAATTATAAATGAGGCTTATGATCTTAATAATAACAAATTAGAAGTTATTCAACCAAATATGTTATTTATCATCCCCAGGAAGGACCTCTGGCTTAATAAAAATGCCATCTTGAGAAGAATAAATTTCCTCAAATAATTTACCAATTAAACAAATAGAAAAAGGGACTGTAAATATGGAAAGCATTCCATATGGAAATATTGCAATAGAATTAAGAAGTAAAATTATAATTAAAATTACAAGTACTGAAAGAAAATTTTTATTAAAAATTTTTATACTTATTTTAATTGAATCTAAAACTTCAAAGTTATATTTTACAATTAATGGCAGAGAAAATGTTGTTGCAAAAAAGAAATAAATTCCAGGTAAAACTAATAATAATATTCCAATAGACGTTCCAACAATTAAAATTAAAACATAAAGAAAAACATTAAGTGCAAGATTCTTATTTTTAAATGCAATAAATATATCATCAAAATCACATTTTTTATTTTTAAATATTACGTTATACATTCCAGCAAGAAAAAAAGCTCTTAGGAATTCTCCACCGACAGCAGTTAATTTAAGTAGAATTAAATATCCTACTTCCATTAAGATAGTTGCTATTACAAGAATTCCTAAATTTGGGACATATACATTCCACGCTTCTTTAAAAATTTTCTTAATCATTGTCCTATCTGTATTTCAAAAAAATTAATTAAATCTTTTCCTTCCTCCTTTCACCTTCCGCCTTCACCCTTCCACCTTTATTTATATTGGATTAATTAAAACCTTTCTTGGTTTACTTCCATCAGCTGGTCCTACAATCTCTTCTTCTTCCATTTTTTCTATAATTTTAGCAGCTCTATTATAACCTATTTTAAATTTTCTTTGGAGTAATGATATTGAGACTTCCTCAAGATGAGATACAAATTCAACAGCTTGATCCCATAAAGGATCATAAGAATCATTAGAATTAAGTCCATTAATTCTATATTCTTTTTTCAGATTTTCATCTGAAAAATTTAAAATTTCCTCCTCTTTATAATCTACTTCATCTGAGAACTGTTTTAAATATTCAATAATTTGAATAATCTCTTTTTCAGAAATGAATGCTCCTTGAAGTCTGACAACATTTGAAGATCCAGGTGGTAAGAACAACATATCCCCCATTCCAAGCAAAGATTCTGCCCCCATATGGTCTAAAATTGTTCTTGAATCCGCTCTTGAAGTAACTTTAAATGCAATTCTTGAAGGAAGATTATTTTTTATTAAACCTGTAATAACATCAACTGAAGGTCTTTGAGTTGCAAGGATCATATGAATTCCAGCAGCTCTCGCTTTTTGTGTGAGTCTTGCAATTAAAGTTTCTACTTCTTTAGGAGCAGTCATCATTAAATCTGCCAGCTCATCAATAACAATTACAATAAATGGGAGTTTATCTTCATCTGAGACTTTTTCATTGTAATGGTTAATATCTCTAACCCCTGCTTCTGTTAAAAGGTCGTATCTTCTCTCCATTTCAAAAATTGCCCACTTTAAGGCAATAGGTGCTTTTTCAGGTTCATAAATAACTGGTAATAACAAATGTGGGATACCATTATAAAGTGATAATTCAAGTTTTTTGGGGTCTATTAAAATCAATTTTACATCTTTAAATGTTGCTTTATATAAAAAACTTGCTAATATTACATTTATGCATACACTTTTTCCTGATCCAGTAGAACCAGCAACAAGTAGATGTGGCATTTTAGCTAAATCAGAGACATAACTTTTTCCATCAATAGTTTTTCCTAAGGCAATTGTAAGTGGAGATTTTGATTTTTTATATTCTTCAGATTCAATTAATTCTCTAAAATAAACAGTCTCTCTATCTTTATTTGAAACTTCTATTCCAACAACATCTTTACCAGGAATTGGTGCAACAATTCTAACACTTTTTGCCTTAAGTGCCATTAAAATATCATTTTGCAATGATGTTATTTTACTTAATTTTATTCCTGACGCTGGCTTAAATTCAAAAAGTGTAACAGCAGGACCTTTTATGATGTTTACAATTTCACCTGTAATATTAAAATCACTAAATTTGTCTAATAACTTTTTAGCTTTTTCCTCAAGTTCTCCATTTGTTTTATCTTCACTTTTCTTTTGAGGCTTCTCTAAAAAATCAATTTTTGGAAAAGCGAATTTATTACTTTTCTTTTTCTTAACATTAATTTCTTTTTTCTCAACTTTTTTTTCTACATTATGATTAATACTATTTTCACTATCACTTTCAGAATCATTCTCTTCACTAATCAATAATCCTTTATCATCTATCTCATTTTTTTCATTTAAAATTAAAATTTCTTCTTTTTTTGATTTAAATTTTGGAAATCTAATTTTAGGAATTTTAAATTTAGGAAAATTTTGAATTTTAATATTTGAAAAAAATTTAAAAATTTTTAAATAATCTTTAAATTTTATATCAAAAATAATTGAAAAAAGAAAAATTAAAGACAAAGTTAAAAATAGAAAAGCTCCAGTTGGGTTTATATATGTTATCAACCAATTACATAAAATTTTACCTATAATACCTCCAGGAATAAAATTTTTTTCATTGTAAAAAGTTATAACATCAGGAAAAATAAGTTGAATATATGTTGAAAATATAAAAATAAAAAAGATGAAGAAAAAGATATCAATCTTTGATAGTTTAAAAATAGATTTTATTTTATTAAAAACAACTATAAAAATAGCTAATGGGATTAAATATGCACTAAAGCCGATTGATTGGAAAAAAAAATCAGCTATTGTTGCACCAATAATACCAAAAATATTATGAGGTTTTTCTTTTGAAAATGTAAATAAAGATGGATCTTGAGGATTATATGTAATGATGCTTAGAAGAAATAACATACCAACTAATGCAATAAAAAAATAAAAAATTTTAACTCTAATATTCTTTTTTGTTACTTCATCCATATTAAAACTCCAACCGCAATGCACCAACAATAAATTGAGAAAAATTTTAAACTTTTTAATTTTGTTAATATTGTTAGCAATTTTAGAGAAAGCAAGCCAACTATTAAAGAAGAAAAAAATCCCGTCATATAAATTCCATATAACGAAGAATTTATAGATGAAAAATCTTTTAAACTTAAAACAACTGCACCTAAAATTGCAGGGATTGACATTATAAATGAAAATTTTATTGCTACATCTCTTTTTAACCCACAAAAAATTCCAACAGAAACAGTTGAACCAGAACGAGAAATTCCAGGGATAATAGCAAATGCCTGAGCAATACCAATTATTGCTGCATCAACAAATGTGATATTATTATCATCTTTATTTTCACTTCCAATTTTATCACTACAAAATAAAATTATCCCAGTAAAAATTAAAGCATAAGCAACTAAGATTGGATTATTAAATAAATTTTCAATAAAATCTTTAAATAATATTCCTACAATTCCAGCAGGAATTGTTGCAATAATAATTAAAAAAATCCACTTCTTATTTTTTAATCTTAATATGTCAAGAATTTCATTTCTAAAATATATTAAAACTGAAAAAAGTGTTCCAAAATGTAAAAAAACATCAAAACTTATTCCTGGCTGTTTAAAATTTTTAAAAATAGATTGAATAATTACAAGATGTCCAGAGCTACTAACAGGTAAGAACTCTGTTAAGCCCTGAACAATTCCTAAAATTAATGCTTGCAAATAAGTCATTTTTAATAAGCAGGAAAAGCTATTAAATATGATGCTGCTTTTGTTGCAATTGGATTAACTGAACTTTTTTTAATAACTCCACAAATAAGCTCATTATTATAAATATTTATTCCCTCTATAGCACCATCAACTTTTCCTGAATAAGGTTTCATTGCAATATCACCAAAGCTATTTAAGAATACAAGTCTAACCTCTCCCTGTTTGAAAAGTCCAATATCTCCAAGTATAATATCTCCAGTTGCATAATTCTTGACAATAAGGACACCTTCTCTACCTTTTTTATCTTTCATAAACACTTTAGGTTTTGGATCAATTGCTTGAGGTTTTGTATATTGAAATTTCTCTGTCCCTTTATTCCACGAAATTATATTGAAGCTACCGCCTAAAGATTCATCACCTGTATAAATATTTTCTCCATTTTTATAAACAATTAACCTATGAATATCATTTATAAACAACAATTCTTTTTTGCCATCTCCATCAACATCAGCTTTAACTGAAGATGGTAATCTAAAACCGTATGGGATCCATACTCTTTTCTTCCTCTCTAAATTATTCCCTTTTAATTCCAATTCATATAATGCATCTCCAAAAATATTTTCCTTATCAAATGATTGACCTGCAAGTTCTTCTTTCCCATCATTATCAAAATCGTAACCACCTAAAATGTAGTCAATATTATTTTTAGCAAGTATTAATTTATTTCCAGCTATTTTATAAATTCTTGATTCCATCCCATCTTTCAAGATTATATTCACAATTACGTCTTTCTTTCCATCATTATTAGCATCAACAAATGCAACATTCATAATTTGTCCAAAACCCTTATATGTTTCACCATATAATTTTTTCAACGCATGTTCTCCCACAATTTTTGCAAATACAATTGAATATCCATCTGAATAAACTACATTACTATTGTTAAAATCTATTGATTTTAATTTTTCCGTAAGTTGAGTTATAGTTCTAAAATTTGTAACAGTTGGTTTTAAATTTTCAAGAGTGCTATATTTATATTTTGAATTAAGTGGCTTTAATTTTGATAATTTATATTTTTTTTCTTGAGGTTGTGATGTAACAGGCTTTAATGGAATTGGTTTTAAACCACTAACCTGCCCTTGTGCCATTGGATAAGTTGGCAATTGGCCTCCCTGCCCAACTGGCTGCAATGGTTGTAAATTAGCAGTTGGTCCCATTGGATAAGCTGGCAATCCAGGATATCCTTGTGGTTGTGAAATCTTTGAAATTAAAGCTTGAGGAGTCTGAGCTTTAAAACTTAACATTTTTTTAGATAAATCAAATGTTGAAGTAAAAACTCCTATATTTCTTCCTGTATATACAGATGAAAATTCTATACTTACATCTTTTTTTGTATTACTAATCGAATCTTTTATAAAAACTTTCATATTTATTGGATAAACATCTTTCTTTTGCTGCATCATAGGATTTTGAGAAAATATTAATTGAATTTGTGGAAACTTGCCAGCCGCAAGTTCCAAATAACTTTGAATATCATAAGCTTGAGTAGGTTTTTCTGTTAAATTATTTATCCCCTTTACATAAATAACAACCCTTTTAGTAAATCTTGCATTATCTCCCGCCTTCATATGTCCAGGGTTTTCTACAATATCACCTAATGCAACTGTACCAACTTTATCTTTAATTGAGATAGTACCCACATGTTCATCAAGATAACCAATAAACTTTCCTGTTAATTGATTGAATAACTTTCTTTGATGTCTATAAACAGTTACTTCAGCACCAATTGGAGGGATAAAATTATTTTCAAATTGTACAGCTGCTTCATCTCTTTCCGGGATAATTGCGACAACCTCTCCTTCATAGGAAAATTGTTTTAATAATTTAGAAAAAATTTCAGAAAATGCCTGATCAAGAGTTTTTGGATATAATTGAGTTGAAATTAAAAAGACAAAAATTAACAAAAAAATAGATCTTTTTTTCATAACATCCCTCAAATTTTAATATTTTATGGACTCCTGGAATTACTACATTGAGATGAGATTGTCAATAAAAAAAGCGGGTGAGATTTCACCCGCTTAAATTGATATTACAGGTTTGGTTAAATCTGGATTTTTTTTGATTCTAACCTTTTGGGAAAACAGAGTCAATCCCCAGAGAACTAAACCAACAATATAACCAAGATATTTATTTGGAAAATCTAAAAATTTTTGTCCAATTTGAGGTTGAAATAAAAACAGACATGCTCCTAAAAGTAAGATTATTTCATACCATGCATTTTTCCCTATAACCCATCCCTGTGTAGCTGATGAAAAAGCCCATGCACCAAGAACAGCCATAATAAAAATTAATATGGCAAGAGGCCAGCTATTTATATTATGTAAAATCAAATCTGGATTAAAAATAAACATATATGCGATAATTGTGGTTCTAATATCATACAAAAAACCCTGAATTCCCGTTGGAATTGGTTCACTTCCAGCAATTGCGGCGGCTGCATAACTTGCAAGTCCAACTGGGGGAGTATCATCAGCAAGCATTCCAAAATAGAAGCAGAACAGATGAGCAGCCATTAAAGGAACAATAAAATTGTTTGACTGGCCGACTTCAACGATAATTGGAGCAGTTAATGATGCCATAACAATATATGTTGCTGTGGTAGGTAAACCCATCCCTATAAGCAAACTTGCAATTGAAGTAATTAAAAGCATAACAAAAATATTTCCACCAGATAATTGCTCAACAATCTCTGTAATCATTCCACCAATTCCAAGATTTACTATACCAACAATAATTCCAGCAGAAGCACATGCTATAGCAACTGAAACCATATTTTTAGAACCCTTAACAAAGCCATCAGCTACCTGATCAATCCAGTTTTTAATAGCATTTTTAAATGAATAATTTTTTACTTTTGCAAAGTAAATCTCTCTAATCAACAACACTCCTAACAACCATATTATAGCAACAAATGCTGAATGGTCAGGAGTTCTTCTTAAAATCATTAATTCATATATTAATATTCCAATAGGAATAAGGAAAAAATAACCGTTTTTAATAACATCTCTTAATACTGGTAACTCTTCCTTTGTCAATCCCCTTAAACCAGCTTTTGAAGCCTCAATATGAGTAATATAAAGTAAAGCACAGTATGAAGCTAAAGCAGGAATAGCAGCAGATTTAACAACTTGAATATATGGAACATTTAAATATTCTGCAATAATAAATGCCGCAGCACCCATAATTGGAGGCATCAATTGTCCATCAATGCTTGCAGCAACCTCTGTTGCAGCAGCTTTGGTTGGAGGATAACCTATTTTTTTCATAAGAGGAATAGTAAAAGTTCCTGTAGTAACAATATTTGCAATACTTGAACCAGAAACCATACCTGTTAATCCACTTGAAAGGACTGCTGCTTTAGCAGGACCACCTTTATATTTTCCTAAAAAACATAAGGCTAAATCAATAAAGAATTTACCTGCTCCAGACCTATCAAGTAATGCTCCAAAAAGCACATAAAGGTATACAACAGAAGCAGAGACTCCTAAAGGGATTCCATATATTCCTTCTGTTGAAAGGCAGATCTGTGTCATATACTTTCTTAAAGAAACACTTTTATATGCTAAAACTTCTGGCATATGCTCAGCAAAAAGTGCATAAAGAGTAAAAGCAATTGCAATTATTGTTAAAGCAGGTCCAATTGCTCTTCTTGAACCTTCTAATAGTAAAATTAATAAAATAAAACCAATAACAATATCCCTTGTAATTGGCATTCCAGCTCTGTTAGATATACCCTCCCAATCTAAAAAAAGATATAGAGCAGCAAAAGCCCCCAATGCTGCCAAAAATAAATCAATCCAAGGGATTCTATCCCTTGACCATAAAAATTTAAAACGTTTTTTAGGTTTTTTAAAAAATGGGATACTACAGAAAAGCATTGCCATTGCAAATGCTAAATGAATACATCTTATGGTTACTTCGTTTAAAAGAAGCCAACTTGAAATTGAAAGCTGAAATAAAGCCCATGCAATACCAAGAGTTGGCACAATATATTTTTGCCAGTTAGTTAAAACTCTTAATTCTCCACTTTCTTCAGCTATAATCTCTTCAAGTTTTACCTTTGATTGTTCATCAAGATTGTTATTTGCCATTCCCCCCTCCTGAGGATTAATATAAAAAAGGAGGATTCCAAAATCCTCCTTTTTTCAAAAAACTATACTATTTATATAACTATCTCTTTAGATATTTATCAAGTCCATGCTCTTTATAATATTTCATTGCACCTGGATGAATAGGTGCTGATAATCCTTCAAGCATATTCTTTTTTGTTAACACAGCATAAGCTGGATGAAGTTTTTTAAATGTTTCTAAATTATCAAAAACCTCTTTAACAATTGCATAAACAACATCATCAGGCATATCTGCTCTTGTAACGAATGTTGCTTTAACACCAAATGTTGGAATCATATCTTCTTTATTGGTTAAATTAGGATAGAATTTTTTTGGGATATAAGTTTTTGCATAATATGGAAATTTTTTAAGTAAAGGTTCAACATTGGGGATTGGAACAATATGTACTTTAATTCTTCCTGCAGTTGCCTCTTTTATAGACCCATTTGGGTGTCCAACAGTATAGAAATATGCGTCAATTCTATCATTCTGTAATGCTTCTGCAGCTTCAACTGCCTTGATATAAAAAGCTTTTATATCTTTTTTCTCATCAAGGCCAGCAAGCCATAAAGCATCTCTTGAATTACCAAGCTGTCCAGAGCCAGGATTACCTATAGCAACTCTTTTTCCTTTTAAATCTTTTAATGACCATATACCACTTTTATCAGTTGCAATTAATGTTACAGATTCTGGATGGATTGCAAAAATAGCTCTTAAATTTTTCTGTGGATGACCTTTCCATTCTTTTAATCCATAATATGCCTGATACTGTCTATCTGATTGACAGATACCAAAATCTAAATCACCACTCATTACAGCATTAATATTGTAAACTGAACCTGCTGTAGACTCAACTGTACATTTAATATGATACTCTTTTGATTTTTTGTTTACCATTCTACAAATAGCTCCACCTGTAGGATAGTAAACACCTGTTACTCCACCTGTTCCAATTGTTATAAATTTTACTCTTTTTGCACTACCAGAAAATGGAAATGTAAAAAATAATGCTAATACTGCAATTACCATTAAAAATTTTTTCATTTTAACTACCTCCTTTTATTTTTAGTGTTGGTGTTAGTGATGGTGTTAGTTTAAAATTTTTCATTTTTCATTATTAATTATTCACTGTTCACAATTCACTAACTTCCACTAACCTCAACTAACCTTTAACTAACTTTAATAATACTCCCGACTCCGCACTCCAGACTTTTTAAGTATTTTTATCCTTCTACCTTCTACCTTCTACCTTCTACCTTCCACCTTCAACCTTCCGCCTATCATTTTCTTCTCGTAATCATAATATTCGTCTTTGCTCTACGAGCTACTTTTTCAGCAGTTCCACCAAAAAAGAATTTTTTCGCTCCTGTTCTACCATGAGAGCCAATAATTACAAGGTCTATAGGCTTTTCTTCCAATTCTTCAATAATTTCTACATACGGAATTCCCCGTCTTACATTGTAATGACAATTAATATCTTTCAATTCTGGAAATTTTTCTATTAACTTCTCAAGTTGCTGTTTCGCCTCTTTAAGCGCCTTTTCTCTTATTTTTTCATATTCTTCTTCACTTAAATAATGAAATAGCATACTTTCATCATGATTTACATATAATATAAATAAAGTGGAGTTAAATTTCTCTGCTAACCTTATTCCGTGTTCAAGAGCATAAAACGAATCTTCAGAAAAATCAATTGGAACAAGTATATTCTGAAACATTGTTCTATCCTTTCATTTTTTTAAAAAAAAGCCAGAGGATTGACTACCTCTGGCTCAAAAAAATTATTATTTTAGAATTTATATCTTACTCTTGCTGTACTTAAGAATACATTTTCATCTGCATTTCCATCTCTATCAACTTCCCAGTAATCCATTGCATCATCTGATACAAAAAATCCAGCGTTTAATGCAAATTCTACATTATTGTATAATTTATACTTTAAATATGCATTAAATTCAAATCCTAATTTATCATCGCTTTGTTTTTTGCCATAATTATCGTAATATTCAATATCTTCAGCAAGCATCATATACATAGCCCTACAACCAACTGTTAATTTTTTGCTTGCTTTATAATCTAACATTAATTCATTCATGATAAAACCTTTATCTCCAATATATGGAGTTTCAACAAAGTAATCATCATCTGTATAAGGACCTTCCATTAAAGCCATACTATCTGTAATGTCAACATCAACTGACATAAATGCATCAAAATCACTATCATCTGAATCATCATCTCCACTTGCATACCAGAATCTATATGTTAATTTAGCAGCACCAAAACTTAATCCTAAATCTACATGAGCAAAGTAAGCATTTAAGTCAAAGTCATCAGTTTTTGAAATTCCATCATATCCTGTATATGTTACTTTATCAATACTACCACCTTGATACATAAAATCAAAATTTCCAAAGAAATTATCTTGTTTAAAAGAACCTGATAAACCCAATGTAAATATACTTAAATCTGCATCTTTAATTCTTTTAACCTCATACCATTCACCTAATTTTGCAGTGATAGGATAAGGTCCTTCACTTGAATCTCTATTTTTATAAATGTAATCAACAAAGAATGACAATGCTAAAGGATTAACTGGTTTAAAATCCAATTTTAAGTAGTAACTATCAAGATCTGTTGTATCATCATCTTCACTTGTTTTTCTATATCTATTTCCTCTTGTCCAACCAAACATATATTTAACATTGTTTGCTGAACCATAGAATTGAACACCCATTTGAGTTTCAACCCAGAAATATTTGTTAAGTTTTAATGGGAATAATCCCATTTTCACTCCCATTTTATCATACCAAGGAAGTTTAAAATCTGTATATAACCATCTTGTTTCAATGTTAACTCCATCACCTGAGAATCCACCGCCAATACTTTTTCCAACTGAGCCACCTTTACCATATTCGATACCACCAATCTCTGTAGCCCATACACCTTTTACTTTACCATCATTTGTTGCCATATCCCACCAGAATCTGTACTTAGCTTCACCCCACCAATCATTAACATTTCCATCATCCATTTGATGCTTTGAAAAAAGATCGATGTGGTTGTTGTAAACAGTAAATCTGTTGTTCAAATCACCATGCATCTGAATATCAGCCGCCCATAGAGCAAAAGGAACAACTAAAAAACTAATTACAGCTAAAAATAACCATTTTGCCTTTCTCATACTCCTCCTCCTTCATTTTTTGTTAATTTTCTTATTACCTTTATTACCTTTATTACCTTTATTAATTTTAATATTAATTATCAATTTGTATACAAAATG
>JALVYZ010000075.1 GCA_027037705.1 bacterium
GCAGGAGCTTATTTTAATATGGAAATTATGGTTTATATGGTTAGGGTTAGTTATGACCAAAAACCATATAGAAAATATATGATGGAAACATGGGGAGGAAAAGTTGTTCCAAGCCCAAGTAATTTAACTGAAATTGGAAGAAAATTATTAGAAGAAAATCCTAATAATCCTGGATCATTGGGAATTGCTATAAGTGAAGCAGTTGAAGAAGCTGCAACAAGAAAAGACACTAATTATGCTCTTGGAAGTGTTTTAAATCATGTTTGTTTGCATCAAACAATAGTTGGAGAAGAAGCTTTATTACAATTTGAAAAAACAGATGATTATCCAGATGTAGTTATTGGATGTGTTGGTGGTGGAAGTAATTTTGCAGGGCTTGCTTTTCCTTATTTAAGAGAAAAGATGAATGGGAAAAATATAGAGATCATAGCTGTTGAACCTACAGCGTGTCCAACTTTAACAAAAGGAATTTATGAATATGATTATGGTGACTTAGCTGGTTTAACACCTTTATTAAAAATGCACACTTTGGGACATAAATTTATACCACCTTCAATTCATGCAGGTGGGTTAAGATATCATGGTATGGCACCACTTGTAAGTTATTTTACAAAAAAAGGATTAATTAAACCAATAGCATATAATCAACAAGAAATTTTTAAAGCTGCAGTTGATTTTGCAAGAGTTGAAGGGATCATTGTTGCTCCTGAATCTGCTCATGCAGTTAAAGCTGCAATTGATGAAGCTTTAAAGGCAAAAGAAGAAAAACAGGAAAAAGTTATTTTATTTAATTTAAGTGGACATGGATATTTTGATCTACTATCATATGACAAATATTTAAGTAACGAACTTGAAGACTCTTCCTTACCTGAAGATTTGTTAAAAAAATCTATGAGCGAATTGCCATAACATTAACCGAGCACCTAAAGTATTAGGTGCTCGGATAGTTATCCTTTAGTTATTCCTCTTTCAGAATTTTTTATAAAATTTAAAATTTTCATAACATCGTCATTATTCGAATATTCCCTTTCTAACATTTCACAGGTTTCACGAAAACCTTCTTTTCTTTTAAATAAAAGATTATAAACTTTTCTAATAATTTTTATCCTTTCTTCAGAAAATCCATGTCTTCTTAGGCCTATCAAATTAGGACCATAAAGTTTTGCTCTTTGTCCAGAAGCTAACATAAAAGGAGGGATATCTTTGGCAACACCAGTTTTACCTGCGATCATAGCATATTCACCAATTTTACAAAATTGATGTACAGCACTTAATCCTCCAATTATTGCATAATTTTCTACTGTAATGTGTCCTGCTAATGTAGCATTATTTGCCAATATAACATAGTTTTTCAC
>JALVYZ010000076.1 GCA_027037705.1 bacterium
AAAGGAGAATTTAGAATATTTAACACAATTTGTGATTCTACCTCAATAAGGCAAAAAGAAACAATTGAAGTTGCAAAACAGGTTGATTGTATGATTGTGATTGGTGGAAAACATAGCGCAAATACTAAAAGGTTATTTGAGTTATCAAAAGAGATTTTAGACAATGTTTATTTCATTGAAAGTGAAAAAGATTTAGATTTAAACTTGATTAAAAATAAGCAAAAAATAGGAATCACAGCAGGTGCTTCAACTCCAGAAAATATTATTGAAGGAGTTGTTGAAAAAATTAGGGGGTTAAAATAAATGGAAAATTTTGAAGAATTATTTGAAAAAAGTTTGAAAGATCTTGATATTGAAGAAGGTTCTATCATTAAAGGAACAGTTGTAGAGATTCAGGATAATGGAGTAATGGTAAATGTAGGATTTAAATCAGAAGGTTTTATCCCAAAACATGAATTTTTAGACAAAGATGGGAATTTAACAGTAAAAGAAGGGGACGAAATAGAAGTTTTTGTCCGAAAGAGAGAGAATGGATTTGGAAGAATTTCTATTTCAAAAAAAATGGTTGATTTAATGAGAGCTTGGGAAAGAGTTAAAGAAGCTTATGAAGAAGGAAGAACTATTAATGGTTTTGTCGTAAAGGAAATAAAAGGAGGGTATGAAGTTGATTTAAAAGGAATTAAAGCTTTTTTACCTAAAAGTTTAGCAGATTTGAGACCTATAAAAGATCCCAATCTTTTTGTTAAAAGATACTATGATTTTAAAATAATAAAATTGGAGGAAGAGCCTCAAAATATTGTTTTGGATAGAAGAAGCTTACTTCAAGAAAAGTTAGACAGAAAAAGAAAAGCTATTTTAGAAAATGTTGAAGAAGGAAAAGAATGGGAAGGAACTGTTGTTAATATTCTTGATAACGGAGTTGTTGTGAGCCTTGGGGCTGGTATTACAGGTTTTTTGCCTGAATTTAATATTAGCTGGAGTAGGAGAAATTTATCTAAGAAATATTTAAAAAAAGGTGATCATATAAAATTTATAATTTTAGAAGCTGATAAGGAAAATTTAAAATTCTTATTAAGTATAAAACATTTAACACCAGATCCATGGGAAAAGGTAAAAAAAGAATATTTTGCAGGTATGAAAGTAAAAGGCAAAGTTACTGGTTTAACAGATTTTGGGGCCTTTGTTGAAATTGAACCTGGAGTAGAAGGGTTAATTCATATTAGTGAAATGACATGGACAAGAAAGAAAATAAAACCATCAGATATTTTAAATAAAGGAGAAATAGTTGAAGTTTTAATTAAAGATATTGATTATGATAATAGAAAAATAGCATTAAGTTTAAAAGCAGTTATGCCAACTCCATGGGAAGTTATTGCAAAAAAATATAAAGTTGGAGACAAAATTAAAGGTAAAATAAAAACTATTACTCCATTTGGCTTATTTGTAGATGTTGGTGAAGATGAAGATGGATTTATTCATAAAGATGAAATTTCATGGACAAAAAAGATAAAGAATTTAAATACATTATTTAAAAAAGGAGATGAGGTAGAAGCTATTGTAACCGAGATCAATCCTGATGAAAAGAAATTTAATTTAAGTATAAAAAGACTGACAGATGATCCTTTGAAAGTATTTGCAGAAAAAAATAGAATTAATTCTATAGTAGAAGGAGTGGTTACAAGAGTTGAACCATTTGGTGCATTTGTAGATTTAGGAAATGAAATTGAGGGACTTGTTCATGTAAGTGAGATTACTCATGACGAGAGGTTAAAAGATGCAAAAGAGGCATTAAAAGAAGGTGATAAAGTTAAAGCAATTTTAAAATCAATAGATTTAGAAAATAGAAAAATTTCTTTAAGTATTGCAGAATATTTGAAAATTGAAGAAGAAAAAGAATTTGAAAAATTTAAAGGTGAAGGAGAAGCAAAGGTTAAATTAGGTGAATTGATTAAATTACAATAACTTAGCTAATAAATAAAGATGGTTTGGATAAAATTTTTAATTTCAATTGTGATTATTTTAATTTGTGGATATAAATTATCTAAATATGGTGATACAATTTCTGAAAAAACAGGATTAGGTAAAGGTTTTGTAGGAGTTCTGCTTTTAGGGGCAATCACATCTTTACCTGAAGTTATTACCACAATATCTTCTGTATCTCTTGTGAAAAACGTAAATCTTGCATGGGGAAATATTTATGGGAGTAATCTATTGAATATAAGTGTTATTGCTTTTTGTGATTTTTTAATTTTGGATAAAGATTTTAGAAAATTTAATAAAAATAATGTATTAACAGGAGCTTTAGGAGTTATAATAACTGTCATTGGGATTATTGGAATAGCTGTTCATAAAACATGGATAATATTTTCTCATATAAGTCTCTTTTCAATTTTAATTTTAGGAACATATATAATCGGTACATATGTTCTTTATCTGAATGAAAGAGCAAGAAAAGCTAATTCAGATTATGTAAAAAATAATAAAGAAAAATTAGAGAATAAAATTTTTATTTATTTTTTTTTAAATGCGTTATTAATAGTTATAGCTGGAGTTAATGTTACATATGCATGTGATGAAATCGCCAGAATAACAGGATTGGGATCATCATTTGTAGGAAGTTTATTTTTAGCTATTGCAACAAGTTTACCTGAAATTGTTGTATCAATAAGTGCTATAAAATTAGGTGCTGTGTCAATGGCTATTGGTAATATTCTTGGTAGTAATTTTTTTAATGTTTCAATAATTGCTTTAAGTGATTTATTTTATACTATAAATAGTAAATCAATATTTTATGATGCATCGCATATTCATATTTTAACAGGTTTGATTTTTATTATTTTAACAAATATATATTTAACAGGTATGGTGTTAGAAGCAAAAAAAAGATTTTTAAGATTTGGTTACGATTCAATAATTATATTGATTTTATATTTTTTAACTTTTTCATATATTTTTAAGTATGGGTAGGTCAATATGAATTTTATTAAAAAAGTATTTGAATTGGTATTTTCAATAATTTTTACAATTGTTATATTAATAGGATTAATCTTTGTCATTTCAAAAATTCAGACAAAAAAAGTTAAAATTATCTCAGAAAATTCAATTGGTGTTATAAAATTAAACACAATTATTAGAGATAGTTCTGATTTTATAAGGAATTTAAAGGATTTTGTTGAAAATAAAAAAATAAAAGCAGTAGTGGTAAAAATAAATTCACCTGGTGGGGCAGTTGTGCCAAGTCAGGAAATTTATAGAGAGATTATAAAATTAAAAAAGAAGAAAAAAATTTATGCATATATCCAATCTCTTGGAGCATCAGGTGCGTATTATGTTGCAAGTGCAACTGACAAAATTTTTGCAAATCCAGGGTCAGTTATAGGAAGTATTGGAGTTATAATAGAGTTTACAAATATTAAGGAATTATTAAATAAAATTGGGATAAAAGGAATAACAATTAAAAGTGGAAAATTTAAAGATGTTGGTAATCCAACAAGAGAAATGACAGATGAAGAGAAGGAATATTTAAAAGGCCTTATCATGAATGTATATAATCAGTTTTTAAAAGATGTTTCAAATGCAAGAAAAATTCCTATTGAAAAATTGAAAAAGATTGCAGATGGAAGAGTTTTTACAGGAGAAGAGGGTGTAAAATTAGGACTTGTTGACAAACTTGGTAATTTTGATGATCTTGTTGATTACATTAAGAAGGAATTAAAAATTAAAGGAAAACTTGATATTGTTTATCCAGAAGAAAAAAAGCCCTTATATAAACAGATTGTAGAAGGAATTTCAAATTATATTTTAAGTATTTCAGAAATGAAAATTTATTACAAATAAAAGGAGGATATTATGACCTGTAAAAAACCATTATGGGAGCCAACAGAGGAAATAATTAAAAACTCAAATATGACAAAATATATGCAATATGTAAATGAAAAGTTTGGTAAAGATTTTAAGGATTATCATTCTCTATATCAATGGTCTATTGATAATATAGAAGACTTCTGGGCAAGTATTTGGGATTTTGTTGGTATAAAATTTTCAAAACCATATGAAAAGGTTATTGAAGATTATAAAATGCCAGGAGCTAAATGGTTCACTGGTGCTGAATTAAATTTTGCTGAAAATTTATTAAAGTTTGGCAATGAAGATAAAATTGCTATTGTAGCGAAATCAGAAGGAACAGATTATAGAAGAATAACTTATAAAGAACTATATAAAAATGTTGCAAAAGTAGCTAAAGCATTAAGAGAGCTTGGAGTTAAAAAGGGAGATAGAGTAGCGGGATTTATGCCTAATATCCCAGAAACATTGATAGCTATGCTTGCTGCTACAAGTATAGGAGCAATATGGTCATCATGTTCACCAGATTTTGGATTTAAAGGAGTAATGGATAGATTTGGACAAATTGAACCAAAAGTTCTTTTTACTGCAAATGGATATTTTTATAATGGAAAGATATTTAACTCTTTAGAAAAGGTTAAGCAGATTGTAGATAATATATCTTCAATAGAAAAAGTTGTAGTTGTACCATTCACAGAAGAAAATCCTGATATTTCAGGAGTTGATAAATCTGTAATGTGGGCTGACTTTTCAAATAATGATGCTGAGAAGATAGAATTTGAACAATTACCATTTGACTGGCCAGTTTATATCCTTTACTCTTCTGGAACAACAGGAACTCCAAAATGTATAGTTCATGGAGCAGGGGGAACTTTGCTTCAACATGCTAAAGAACATATTTTACATACTGACATTAAGAAAGATGATGTCCTTTTTTATTACACAACCTGTGGATGGATGATGTGGAACTGGCTTGTTGGAGGACTTTTTACAG
>JALVYZ010000077.1 GCA_027037705.1 bacterium
GATTGGCAATTATCCCATCATGGTCTCCATCAATGAAGACTACTTCCTGTCTATAGCGATACTTACCCTCTATTCTCCAGACCCTAAAGTTCACAGGCGCTTTGTTTGTAGGGCTATTGTAGAAAACTGAATCGAGAACTGTTCCAGAGTCGGCAAATTCTATCTCATAGTCAGCAGGGTACTTTATACCACCACGGGCGAGAGAAACCTGGACATGGAAATTACTGTTGCCTCTTACGAAATAGTTAGTATCAGGTGCAAGTGTATCAGTATTAATTGATACCCTAAATCCATCTACAATGGGGTTATCGTCTTCACCATGAATTTTAGTACTGTTGGAAATTAGCACACTATCAACACCATTGACATTTTTAATTAGAGACCATGTAGTGTCGTTTCCAGTGGTATCAAACTTGATATAGTAAGATGCATCCTTGATGTCCTCTGGAGTTACAACCATGTAATCAACCTGCCCAGTTCCATTAATGTTTGAATTTAGCGAATCAATGGTTATCTGTGGAGGGTGATAACCAATAGGATTGCCATTAGGAATTACATGCACCACACTCGGATTTGCATTTATAGGATAAACAGAAGAAATTAGCGGTGGCAATCCAAGTGTATCATTACCAGGTGCATATGCTGTGACTGCATACCAGTAGTGTTCACCGTCAACTACCGTTGTATCTGTCCATGAGTGCCTCAGGCCAGAATCATCACCCAGATAGAAATAAGCTCCGTCAACCCCCACAGGAGCGAGTCCTGTGATAGAGTCAATTTTATCAAACTGTGCAATAGGTCTCCAATAAACAATTCTTCCGAAAGCGTCTGTAATAGGAGTCCCCCAGGTTACACCTCTATCCTGACTACGGAAAATGGCATACCCCTCAAATTCAGGATTAAGCTCTGCCCTGTTATCCCAGTAGAGATGTACTTTACCACTCTCTGTTCTCGCCCAGACCTGCGGCTTCTCAGGGGGTTTGGGGAAGTGATAGTTTCTGTTAAATATAACCTGAGCACTGAATGCATGCTTGTAAAGATCAACAGAATCTGCTCCCATCACAAGGGCAATAGAAAATCTCTGCGTTTCACCTTTATGCAGCGGGAAGAAACCTGAGCCAAATACCAGTACAAAGTCACCTGGTCCTCTATCCACTTGATAGACGCCGGGTCTCATTATAGATATCATAGCCGAGTCATTCGCGGCAAAAAGTCCTCCAGTTCCATACACAAAATCACGAACCGATGTCAAACCAAGTTCATCTTTTTCGTCTGGATCCATGACCTCGAAGTGCGGTTCTCCTAAAGTAGGCTGGCCATCGTTTTCACCATAATCACCTGTTCCA
>JALVYZ010000078.1 GCA_027037705.1 bacterium
CTATGATTGAAGCTGGTTTACCACTTACTCAAGGATTAGATATTTTATCTCAACAGTCAGAAAATAGGAAATTTAAACAAGTTATTAATGGAATTAAGTCAAGAGTCGAAAGTGGTAATAGTCTTGCAACTTCAATTAAAGAATATAAAAATATTTTTTCAGATTTATATATAAATATGATAAAAGCAGGTGAAACTTCTGGTAATCTTGATATTATGCTTAAAAGATTAGCAACTCTTCTTGAAAAAAACTTATCCTTAAAAAGGAAAGTTAGAGGAGCTTTAATTTATCCAGTTGTTGTTTTATTAGTTGCAACTATTGTTACAAGTGTTTTATTAATTAAGGTTGTACCAACTTTTGCAGATATGTATACTTCTGTTGGGAAATCACTACCTATTTTAACCCAAGTTGTTGTTAATTTAAGTAATTTTTTGAGGCGTAATATTGGATATGTTTTTGGAGCAATTGTTTTATTAGTAATATTAATTAAAATTATTAGGAAGACTGAAAGAGGACGGTATATTATAGATGATTTTTTATTAAAATTACCAGTTGTTGGAGAGTTAATTAAAAAATCATCTATAGCAAGATTTTCAAGAACATTATCAACAATGCTCTCAAGTGGTGTCCCAATATTGGATGGATTGGAAAATATAGCTAAGACAAGTAATAATGCAGTAATAGAGAAAGCTTTATATTATATAAGAGAGCAGATTGGTCAAGGTAATACTATGGGATATTCTTTAAAAGAGACTAAAATTTTCCCACCTATGGTATCTCAGATGGTTGCAATTGGTGAAGAGACTGGAAGATTAGATTTTATGTTAGAAAAAATTGCGGATTTTTATGATGAAGAAGTTGAACAAATGGTTTCAAATTTGACAACTTTAATAGAACCATTTGTAATTGTATTCTTAGGTATAATAATTGGGGGTATTATTATCGCAATGTACCTACCAATTTTTAAAATCGGAGAACTCATTTAAATGAGTTCCTTAAAATTAGTTAGTTTTAAACTACATAATCAAATTTATGGTATTAACTTAAAATTTGTTAAAGAAGTTGGGAAAATATCAAGTTTTTTTAAAATTCCTTCAAAAGTTGATTATTTTGAAGGACTGTATAATTTAAAAGGAATTATCCTTCCTGTTATTAATTTAGGGAAAAGAATTGGAATTAATATAGATATACCAAGTAATTTTTTGAAATATTATATATTTTTAAATGATACACAATACTCTTTTATAATAATTATTGATAAAATATTAGGAGTTCAAGAAATAGATGAAAATACCATTAAAAATCTTAATAATAAAAATTTGATTGAAGATATAATAATA
>JALVYZ010000079.1 GCA_027037705.1 bacterium
CCCTGATGACTACACGCACAAGGCGTGCAGAGTGGCGCGGAGTAGTCACGAAATTTTATTACCTAGTAGTAACTCTAACCAAGCTCCGCGCCACTTTTTTCAAATTTATGAAGCTTATAACCCCCATAGTCAAGAGAATACCATAAACGACCTATCTTTTCCCATACGCTTAAGTCAAACTCACTGTAATTACCTATCAAATCCGAATCGTCAAACTCCTCAGTTCCAAAAAGTTTCCTTCGATAATCCTTTGTAATACCACCAAATGACAAAAATCTCAAACCTTTTGTCTGTTCTACAAGTATTTTAAACTTATTCCAATCAATCCGTCTCAAATCAACACTTTTTAACGGATATTTAGTTGTTTCAGTTACCACACTTATAATCTCATCATCTTCGTCACGATTCTTATTAGGCTTAATAATTCTTATATCTACGCTTGGATTATAATCTACCCTTAGAGCTTTTTTCCACATCTCCTGGAACTCTTTTTGCTTTATATACAAATTTCCCTTAAAATAAATACCTGGGACAACCAAAAGGCAATGAGCATGTAGATTGATATAATTATTATCAGTCTTTTGAAAAGGTATCTCAATAGCCTTTATATATCCAAAAATACTATTACGCCATCTTTTAGTTTGTGTCATTCTCTTCCAAGCTTGATTAAATTGCTTCACAGAGGCTCTTAAATCACTTATAAGAGGATTTTTTATCGTGAAGGTAGCAAATATATATCTAACCTTATTTTCGCTCTGTATAGCCTTTAAAAGCTTAAAATTTTCAATAGCATACTTCCTTGCCCTTCTCCAATTGCACATCTCACAAAATCTATCACGACAAAAGTTAGCCTGAGATAACTTTTTATCATACTCCCCACTGAAAATATGCTTATATAAATCAAATCCTAAGTAAGTTCCACAATCAGCAAGTTTTTGTAACTTGGATTTACTTGCAAAATGTTGATAAAGTTCAAAAACTACAAAAGAATTAAGCTTCTTTTTAAAAAAATTTGATTCGTTTAAACGACTAAATTCTTCTTTTATATACTCTTCTTCATTATACGAAAATAAATCTTTTTGATATAATTCAACCAAGATACACCTCCTTGTGCGTTGTATCAATCAAATTACACCTCCCAATCGTAACTTTACCAAGAGAGACCCCCAATCTCTCTTGAATTTTACTTACATTCAAAATTCTAACATAAGCCAAAGTTGAGTCAATCACACTCAATAATCTGTTCACCAAAAAAATGTCACTTTTTCCCGAAATTTCGGTAGTTTTAACAAAAATTTTGATGGAAGTTGTTTCTATATTATCAAGATAAGGTATATAA
>JALVYZ010000080.1 GCA_027037705.1 bacterium
AGCAAAAATCAACTTAAAAAACTTTTATAATAAATTTGACTTTTAACAAAATTATGGATATAATTATTTAATAATTGAATATTAATTCAAAAAAGGAGGAGAATTATGAAAAAAATATTATTAGCTATTACTATCTTATTTTTTGCTTTTTCATCAACAATATTTTCAATGGAAATTAAAGGAGTTAATTTACCTGAAGAGTTAACAATTAATAACACAAAATGTTATTTAAACGGTGCTGGAATTAGAAAAAAATTCTTCTTTTCTATTTATGTTATTGGTCTTTATCTTCCAGAGAAATCAAATGATGCATCAAAAATCATCAATCTTAATAAAGATAAAGGTGTATTAATGGTATTTACATATCACAAAATTTCACCTAAAAAGATTCAAAATGCGTGGAAAGAGGGATTTGAAAAGAATAATTATTATGAATCATTAAAAGCTCAGGTTGATAAATTTAACTCTTTTTTTGATAAAGAAGTCCATAAAGGAGATAAATTTTTCTTAACCTATTCACCAGAAAATGGAACCTGTGTCTATATCAATGACAATAAAAAAGGTTGTATTAAAGGCGAACAATTTATGAAAGGATTATTTTCTATCTGGCTTGGAGATAATCCAATTTCAAAAGGGTTGAAAAAGAAATTATTAGGAAAATAGCAGGGAAACCTCCCTGCTCTTCTGTATAAAATTAATTTTTTATCATTTTCAATTAAAAATTTAGTAACTTTCCTGAAATTCTTTATATTTTATCCCTAAAATCTATTTTAACTATCTCAATTGACTAATAATAATTTGTATGTTAAAAATTTATAATGATTTATAAACATTACAAACTTTCCTTAACTGCTACATCATTAATGCCTATGAAAAAACTCTTGATTGAGCAAAATACCTTTTAAGGAGATTATCTCATGGCTAAGGGAAATAAAAATAATGGTTCATTAGAACAACAATTATGGAAGGCGGCAGATAAATTAAGAAAAAATATTGACGCTGCTGAATACAAACATGTTGTTTTAGGATTAATCTTTTTAAGATATATATCTGATGCATTTCAAAATCTTTATGAGAAATTAAAAGCAGGAAAAGGCGAATATGAAGGTGCTGACCCAGAAGATATTGATGAATACAGAGCTGAAAATGTATTTTTTGTGCCAAAAGAGGCAAGATGGGAATATTTAAAAGCAAATGCTAAAAATCCTGAAATAGGAAAAATATTAGATAATGCAATGGAAATGATTGAAAAAGAAAATCCTTCATTAAAAGGAGTTTTACCAAAAGTTTATGCAAGGGGAAACCTTGATCCAATAAGTCTTGGTGGATTAATTG
>JALVYZ010000081.1 GCA_027037705.1 bacterium
ATTTTAGCTCTATCTTTATCTGAAACTTTAGGAGTTATACCCAATGCTTCAACTGCCATTTGTAAAGCTACAGCACCACCTGCACTTGCAGCTTCAACATAGTCTGGCATTCTTCCATATTTTTTGTAATATCCATTGGCAAAATCTTTAGCACTGCCAAACACCTTTCCTTTATATGGAAGATTCGGAGTCCATTCTGAAGCTGCCACAACATATTCTGCATCCTGTTTTAAATCCTGAATAAATTTTGGAACTGTTGGCCCATAACTAAATGCAACTCCTTTTGGGCTAAAATTTATTTCTTTTAATGCTTTAATTACCCTCATTGCAACTAAAAGATGAGAACCAACAAAAAGGACATCAGGATTTTTAGCTTTCACCTTCATCAATAATGAATTGTAATCCTGCAATCTCATTGGAAAAAGCTCATAATGAACAACTTTTATTCCTGTTTTTTTGCAATACTTTTTAAATCCTTCACATGCAAGAGATGTAAATAATATATCAGCGCCAACAATTGCAGCAGTTTTTGGCTTATTTTTCAATGAAGCAAATGCATAAACACATCCTTTAACCTCTTCTGTTGCTTTTCCAAGAGTTGAAAAATAGAATTTAAATCCTCTTTCAAAAAGCTTATTTGAGCTTGCTGCTCCACTGATTAAAGGATATCCATACTTCTCAGCAACAGCGCTTTCAGCAAAAACCTGACTTGAACCAAAACCTCCAAGGAGCAAATCAACCCTATCTCTGTTTATCAATCTATCAATCATCTTTGCACCTGTAGAAGGGTCACTTTTATCATCATAGAAAATGAGTTTTACCTTATACCTTTTGCCATTTACTTCAATACCTCCATTTGAATTTACCTTCTCAGCCCAGTATGTGTATGCATCTTTAACAAGAGAACCTGCTTTCCCAAATTTTCCAGTTAATGCAACTGCACAACCTACTTTAAATTCTTTTGCTGGAAGCTGTGCAGCTAAAATTGACATTGATAAAAACATTGCAATTAAAATCTTTCTCATAATCTTACCTCCTATATTTTAGTGTTAGTGTTGGTGATAGTGTTGGTTAATTTTTCATTATTCATTTTTCATTGATAATACTCCCGACTCCTGACTCCACACTGTATTTCAAAACGTTGGTGGAGTTATTATCCATAAAACTTCAGTATCTGAATCACTTTTATTAATCCAGTCATGTGGTATGTAGGACTTAAAATAAACAGCTTCTCCCTCTTTAACAGTATATTCCTTATCTCCTACTTTAATACAAAGTTCTCCATTTAAAATATAAACAAATTCTTCTCCTTCATGTGAATACAT
>JALVYZ010000082.1 GCA_027037705.1 bacterium
AAGTGATTGAAAAATTAAACTTATGTCCATGCATCTGTCATATGAATGAAGGGCATTCTGCATTTCTTTCAATTGAGAGATATAGAATTGCAATGGAAAAATTTAATTTAAAATTTAATGAAGCCTACGAATTTATAAAAGCAACAAATATATTTACAACTCATACACCAGTCCCAGCAGGAAATGAAATATACGATGATGGAATTATAGAAGCATATCTTCAACCATACTGTAATAAAATTGGGATAGATTTTAAAGAAATACTTTCATTAGGTAAAATAAATCCAGCTGAAAGAGGATTTTGTATGCCTGTTTTTGCTTTAAAAAATTCCATTTTTGCAAATGGAGTTAGCAAATTACATGGAAAAGTTTCAAGAAGAATGTGGAAAGATTTGTGGAAAGATTTACCTGAAGATGAAATTCCAATTTCTCATGTTACCAATGGAGTTCATATAAATTCTTGGATTAGTGATGAATTTTCAAGATTATTTGATAGATATTTAGGTCCAAGATGGAAAGAACAACCAGAAGAGGGAGATATATGGGAAAGAATAGATATTATACCAGACTATGAAGTCTGGAGAGCACATCAAAGATTAAAAGAAAGATTAATTAGTTTTATTAGAGAAAGATTAAAAAAACAATATTTTGAAAAAAAATTTACTTATCATACTGAACCAGAAAATATTTCAGAAATTTTAGATCCTGATGCTTTAACTATTGGATTTGCAAGAAGATTTGCAGAATACAAAAGAGCATTTCTAATCTTTAAGGATTTAGATAGGTTAAGTAAAATTTTAAATGATCCTGATAAACCTGTGCAAATTGTAATTTCTGGGAAAGCACATCAGGCAGATAATATTGGGAAATCTATTATTAAACAGATTATTCAGATTATTAGAAGGCCTGAATTTTCAAAAAAAGTTGTTTTTATCGAAGATTATGATTTAAATGTAGCACAATATCTTGTGCAAGGAGTTGATGTATGGTTAAACAATCCAAGAAGACCATTAGAAGCAAGTGGCACAAGTGGAATGAAAGCTGCAATTAATGGAGTATTAAACTGCAGTATTTTAGATGGTTGGTGGGATGAAGCTTTTAATGGAGAAAATGGCTGGGCAATAGGGAGTGGTGAAGAGTATGGAGATAATCATGAACTACAAGACAAAATAGAAAGTATCATACTTTATGACCTTTTAGAAAATGAAATTATTCCATCTTTTTACGATAGAAGTATGCATGATATTCCAAGAATCTGGGTTAAAAAGATGAAAAATTCTATAAAATCAATTGCTCCATTTTTCAATACTAACAGAATGGTTCA
>JALVYZ010000083.1 GCA_027037705.1 bacterium
CCCCCTCCTTTTATTCATTACCATACCCAGCAGGAGCAACTGGGACAAATATAACACTTTCTACCTCTGTTGACTTTGAGGAGGAATTCATTTTAGCTAAAAAACCTTTCCAGGCAGTAGAATAACCTTTTGGATAACGAACAGTATTTGCCAAAATATTCACTTCTACATAATAAGAATCTGTTTTTGCTA
The DNA here is from genome assembly GCA_027037705.1 of bacterium. Classification (GTDB taxonomy): domain Bacteria; phylum DYJV01; class DYJV01; order DYJV01; family JALVYZ01; genus JALVYZ01. The sequence continues at coordinate 193 of JALVYZ010000083.1, forward strand.
CTTCTAAAGGGACATCAGCTCTTTTATAAAAATACATCCATCCAGCTACTGCATAAATACCTCCATCTGCTCCTTCGAATTGGATAAACTCTTGATTTTGAGCAGTTAATCCTTTATAGTTTAATGTAATTATTTTAGCTACAGTAAGAGCAAGGCCTAATAAAACTACCATAAATAATAATACTGTAATTAGTACAATTCCTTTATTTCTTTTTCTTTTTAATTTCATTATTCAAACTTATATTCATCAATAACTTCTTTTAAAACTTCTAATCCTATATTAACACAAGGCATTCCTGCATAAATTCCTACTTGAAAAATAGCTTCAGCTATCTCTTCCTTTGTTAAACCAACATTAAATCCAGCATAAATATGTAGTTTTAATTCTTCCCTCCTTCCAAGAGCTGTAAGAGCTGAAATAGCAATTAATTGTCTTATTTTATGTGGAACTTTTTCTCTTGCATACATCTTTCCAGTAATAAATAAAGATAAATCTTTGGCAAGTTCTGGATCAAAAGTTTTCCATAATTCATATGGTTTTCTTCCATCATATCCTTGAAAATATAACTCTGCAGTCTCAGCAGTTTTCTTTTTTAATTCATCATTCATAATAAAATCCTCCTCATAATATATCGGACTTTTTAAAATTTATTCAAAATATTTATTAATGTCAAATAGAACGAAAGTTATAAACCAGCTTTTTCTCTTAAAATATCAACTTTATCAATTTTTTCCCATGTAAACTCTGGAAGCTCTCTCCCAAAATGACCAAACGCAGCTGTTTTTTTATAAATTGGTCTTAATAGATCTAAATTTTCAATAATAGCTCTTGGTCTAAAATCAAATGTATCTAAAACTATTTCTTTCAATTTTTTAGGCTCAATTTTGTAAGTTCCATAAGTATTTATCATAATTGATACAGGCTCAGCAACACCAATTGCATAAGCAACCTGGACTTCTACTTCATCAGCAAGTCCTGCAGCAACAATATTTTTTGCAACATATCTTGCCATATAAGATCCAGATCTATCTACTTTTGATGGATCTTTTCCAGAAAAAGCACCACCACCATGAGAACCAACACCTCCATATGTATCAACAATTATTTTTCTTCCAGTTAAACCAGTATC
>JALVYZ010000084.1:0-944 GCA_027037705.1 bacterium
ATACTGTTTTTCTCTGTTTTTGTGCTTCAGTACCTTATACACGGCGCTATTTTCTACCTGATTTCTGTGCTCTATCTTTTGCTTGCATACATTCTGGATAAAAGAAGTTTGCGCGTTCTGAAAAAGAAGCATTTCTGGATTTTCGTCGCCATTATTGTGATTTCTTATCCCCTCGTAATGCCAGGTAAGGACATTTATATCTTCGGAATTCGACTCCTATCAAAAGCTTATCTCTTTGTCAGTATAAGGATGGCTGTCATTGGAAGTGTTGTATTTATCTGGATTGCTGTACTTTCTCACACACTATCTCCGCAGGATATTGAAAAATTTTTCAAGCACCTTGGGCTAAAAGGTATTGGTCTTTATCTATCTATAGCTTTCAACCTGATTCCGTCCATGGAGGAGAGTATAAAAACCACCTATATGGCGATGCGTCTAAAGGGTGGTCTGGGATTCTCCTTTTTAAGGTGGAAACTCTTTGCCATCACAGTTTTGAGAAATGTCATACTGATGGCGGAGAATCTGAGCATCGCCCTTGCTCTGGAGGGTATAGAAGATGATCTGGATCATAACGGGTGATAAAAGAAGTGGGAAGACGACTCTTCTGCGGCAGCTTGTTGATAAGCTGGGCAGTAATAGGGTCAAAGGTATAGTAGCCCCTTCGGAAGTAAGGGATGGTAATGTGGTTGGGTACGATGCAATCATTCTACCACTGGGGAGAAAGGTCAGGATTGTTTCAAGAAAAGGCATGGGGGAGAAGGTGGGCAGGTTTGTCATGCTGGAGAAGGGGAAGCGTGAGGTCATGAGGATGCTTTCCGGGGAGCGGGAGAATCCCGATCTTTTTGTTTTTGATGAGTTCGGGCCACTTGAGCTAAGGGGCATAGGACTAAGGAGTATATTTGATAAATTTTTAAAAAGTGGGGAGATGGGGGTAGTTGTGGTGA
>JALVYZ010000084.1:954-1322 GCA_027037705.1 bacterium
GTCACCATGATTGCATTAATGATAGTGCTATCTTTACTTAAACCTGACACCCTACCAACGGTAGATGAGGTAATTGTAAGGGCAAAACGAGAGCCCATTGCAGCTCTCTCGGGTGTGAAGGTGATAACGGATACAACACTCAAACGTGCCAAATCTCCCGATGAAATCCTGAAAAATTTTGCGGGGCTCTATGTCTCTTACAGTGGAAAAATGGGTGCTGATCTCATGATTCATGGTTTTGACGTACGAGAGATTTCCATCCTTGTTGATGGTATCCCCGTGAGCCTCCCCTACGATGGAACCTTTGACATCTCGCAGTTGCCGGTCTCCGACCTCTCAGCGGTCAAGATATACAAGGGTGTTGGAGC